>CAZTRJ010000071.1:0-1511 GCA_964616615.1 uncultured Dehalococcoidales bacterium | reverse complement strand
GGCGGGGGCAAAGCCCCTAAACCTTAACCCGGGGGGGGGGGGGGGGAAGAAATAAACCTCTTTTTATCCCTTCTTAACAAATCTAGCATATCCTTGGTAGTAGTTCACCAATCAGCACATCTATAATACGAGATGCACCCAAGCTGGTTTTCATTACTACCTGCCCCCGGTGCTCACTTACTACTTCACCAATGATACTAGCCTCAGTTCCATAGTGGTTTTGTCTTATCTTAGCCAGGACTTTATCGGCGTCAGCAGGACTAACTACCGCTACCAGTTTACCTTCGTTAGCGATGTAGAGCGGGTCAAAGCCAAGGAGTTCGCAGGCAGCCAGCACTGCTTTATGCACCGGTATTTTCTCCTCTTCTATTCTAATACCAACCTGAGATTGTTCAGCAAAGTCATTGAGGGTAGTGGCTACTCCTCCCCGGGTGGGGTCACGCAAACAGTGAATATCAGCCGATGTTTCCAGTATCTCAGCCACCATTTTGTTGAGCGGGGCACAATCGCTCGGTATTGGCACCTGGAATTTCAATCCTTCACGCTGGCTTAATACGGCGATGCCATGGTTGCCCAGGTTGCCACTTAAGATAACCTTGTCTCCAGGTATGGCATTAGCGGCTGATATATTTACTCCCGGAGGCACAATGCCTACGCCAGAGGTATTGATGAACAGCTTATCAGCACTGCCTTGATTTACTACCTTAGTATCACCGGTGACAATCTTTACCCCCGCCTCATCAGCGGCTTGATAGATGGAACCTACTATCTTTTCCAGTTCATCAATGGGGAGACCCTCTTCAATAATGAAGGATAGGCTCAGGTATAAGGGGGTAGCACCACTCATTGCCAGGTCATTTACCGTCCCGCACACTGCCAGCTTGCCTATATCCCCGCCGGGGAAGAATATGGGGCTGACGATGAAGCTGTCGGTAGTAAAAGCCAAGCGTCCACTAAGCTCAAATACCGCCGAATCATCCAGCTTATTTAGTATGGGATTACCCAGAGCTGAGATAAAGCTCTGGGCTATTAAGTCGTGGCTGAGCTTACCGCCGCTACCGTGAGCCAGTAGCACTCTATTCTCCATAGCTAGCTCCATAATGATAGTAGGTAGCGCAACTACCTTCGGCAGATACCATACACGGACCTAGTGGATGCTCCGGGGTACAACTATGGCGAAAGAGCTTGCAATCTAAAGGGGTACTAACCCCACGCAGGATGCTACCGCAGATACAGCCTTTGGCTTCACGGCTGGGTCCAGGGTTAATGTCAAAGTTCTTCTCAGCATCAACCCGTTCATACTTCTTCCTTAGCCTGAGCCCGCTTAATGGCACCACTCCTATGCCCCGCCAGTTAGCCTCACCAACCTCAAAGACGGTATCCATTAGGAGGTTAGCCTGCTTATTGCCCTCGGGCTTTGCCCCGCGGCGGTAGGCTATTTCTCCCTTATATTGTTCGGTTTCAATCTGATTTACCAGCAGATCCCCACAGAGCAGGATGTCTAGCGGTTC
>CAZTRJ010000070.1:0-2349 GCA_964616615.1 uncultured Dehalococcoidales bacterium | reverse complement strand
GGGGAAGATTTATTTTAAGAGGGGCGCTAGCCCCTCTAAACTCCCTAGTATCTAGCGCTCCTCTAGACTCCCTCGGTATTTTGGGAGATAAGTAAAGTCAAAGGGAGGCGAAGCCTCTATTACAAAAACTAATTTTCCCCCCATGCAAGGAAGATATTCCTATCATGGAGAGGGGGGATACAGGGGGTAAGGTTGGTAAAAATCCATGAATTGGCTTGATATAGTTATTATAGTGGCTATAGTTATTCCTACACTGGTTGGTCTGAAAATCGGGATGATAAAGGCAGCGTTATCTCTGGCGGGGTTAATAGTTGGTGTAATCGTGGCTGGGCGCTACTATCTTCCCCTTTCCGAGAAGTTATCCTTTATTTCATCGGCTAGTGTGGCTGAAATTACTGCCTTTATCATCATCCTAGTTGGAATAATGGTAATTGCCGGTGTGCTTGCCAAGCTACTGAAGTGGACTGCCTCGATAATGATGCTGGGCTGGGTTAATCACCTTGGTGGTGCTGTCTTTGGTCTATTGCTGGGAGCCATATTCTGTGGCGCTCTGCTCGCCATCTGGGTTAAGTTCCTTGGCGAAACCACAGCTATAACTGAATCAAATCTCGCCTCTATACTGGTTGACTTCTTTCCTGTGGTGCTGGCTTTACTTCCCGACGAGTTTGATGCCGTCCGCCCTTTCTTCCAGTGATGGGTGGTAATAGGCTAAAAGTGAAACAAGAACCCTCCCAGCAAAATATTACATCTTCCTGGGCAAATTCCAGCTATTCCGGCTTGTAATTAGTTATGGTTTGCTCCGAGACGCTTTAGGTAGTAGCCGGGGTTTCACCCGGGTGTGACTTGCGCCACTTCTCAAGTAGCTGCTCCCGGCTCTCGGCATGGTCTGGGTCAAGTACGCAGCAACCATCTATCGGGCAGGTCTCAGCACACTGCGGTGAATCGAAGAAGCCGACACACTCAGTGCACTTATTGGGGTCAATTACGTAGGTTGTCTCCCCCTCGCTGATTGCTTCATTCTTGCACTCTGCTTCACAAGCGCCGCAGCTAATACACTCATCGGTAATTTTGTATGCCATCAATAGACCTCCTAAGTTTATTTCTCTGGCTCTGTTGCTTAACCAATCAATGCATTTTTGGCTATAGTCTCCTCCTTTTCTGAACAGTAGGCTTACATCCTGCTTCTAAACTTCTTTTTTAAAGCTTCAGCTACGTGATTGGGGACGAATTCATCAATGTTACCGTCCAGACTGGCTACCTCCTTAAGCAGGCCGGAGCTAAGGAACTGATATCCCAGGGTTGACATCAGACAAACTAGCTCCAACTCAGGAAATAATCTCTTATTCATCATTGCCATATCAAATTCTCTTTGGAAGTCAGCGCTTATTCTCAGCCCGCGCACCATAGTTTGTGCCTTTACCTTCTGGGCAAAGTCGACGGTTAGCCCGCTATAGGATTCTACCTCAACATTGGGTAGATTAGCTATAGCTTGCCTTACCAGTTCTACCCTCTCCTCAGTCGTGAACAGAACATCCTTACCCAGAGTATCATAGACCCCGATGATTAGCTTTTCAAAAAGTTTAGCCGCTCTGGTAACAATATCAAGATGCCCGTTGGTTATCGGGTCGAAGCTGCCGGGGTAGATAGCAATGGTCAAAGGTTACCCCCCTTCTGGTATACTGCGATGCAGCTATCACCATGTTGGCTATGTTTAACCAGATTTAATGCGGCATAGGTTGAATTTAGGGGGAAATGAGGAGAGTGTGTCACTACGATAATTGAGTTTATCCCTACCAGTTTAGAGGTTGCTAATTGTGTTACTAGATTGCTTATTGACGAATTAGAGTAGGGTGGGTCCATCAGTATAATGCTATACTCCTTGTCAAGAAAGGAAATTGCCTTGGCTGCGCCACAGCAGTAAATATGTGCCTGGGCTATAAGCCTGGTCTTTTCTAGATTTTGCTTGATTATATCACAACATCGTGGCTCACGGTCAACAAAATCGACCCAATCGGCACCACGGCTTAAAGCTTCAATACCTAAGGCGCCACTCCCAGCGAACAAATCAAGCACCCGTGACCAATCATCAGTAGTAGTTTCTAGAATAGAAAAAATAGCCCCCCGAACCAAATCTGTTGCCGGACGGGTAGTAGTCCCCTTGGCTACCTTAATCTGGTGCCCCTTTGCCTTGCCCGCAATAACTCGCATTCTTAGAAAGTTATCTATATCTATTTGAAGAAATGCTATCTTTGTTTCGTTTATTGCTAAATATTATAACTAGAGCTTGCTCTTCGTCAAGTAGCCTAACCGGTTATTTATCAACCTCACCCCATAATACAATTCTAGGGT
>CAZTRJ010000069.1:0-2858 GCA_964616615.1 uncultured Dehalococcoidales bacterium | reverse complement strand
ACATTCTTGATAGCGGTTAGCCCGAAGCGGATAGCTGGAGTGCCACTATCATTCTCTATAGAAAAGGTAACCTGACTGCAATTTATATCTGGTGGAAGCACCGTAATACCCAGGCGTCGGCATTCGGCAACAGCACTGGCTACCTTCTCTGACTGGTCGGCATTGGTAATCAGGAAAGCGGTGATATATTCTGCCGGGTAGTTTGCCTTAAGATAAGCAGTCTGATAGGCAATAAGGGCATAGCTCACACTGTGAGCCTTATTAAAGGCATAGCCAGCAAACGGCTCAATAAGGGCAAAGACCTCAGCCGCTACCTCGGTCGAGAACCCGTTGTTCTTGGCTCCGGCAATAAAGTTACGCTTTTCTTTTCTCATAACCTCAGGAATTTTCTTGCCCATCGCCTTGCGGAAGATGTCAGCCTGCCCCAGACTATAGCCAGCGAAGGCTTGGACAATAAACAGCACCTGTTCTTGATACACAATCACCCCATAGGTTTCCTCAAGGATGGTGGCCAGGGTGGGGTGGGGGTAGTGGATAGGCTCAATACCATGCTTGGCTTTGATAAAGGTCGGAATTTGCTCCATAGGTCCGGGGCGATAGAGGGCTACCATAGCCGCAATATCGCTGAAGGAGGTTGGCTTAAGCTCCTTGATATAGCGGCGCATCCCAGCCCCCTCCAACTGAAACACACCAGCCGTTTCCCCCGAGGACAAGAGCTCAAAGGTCTTGGCATCATCCATCGGGATATGGTGCAGGTCAATCTCAATGTCACGATTTTGGTAAATAATCTCCTTTGCCTTACCCAGAATGGTGAGGTTAGCCAAACCAAGAAAATCCATCTTCAACAGACCAATCCGGGCAATGTCCTCCATAGTGAACTGGGTCATAACGGTCGCTTCACCATTACCCTTGCTTACCCGCTGTAGCGGGACGTATCGGGTGAGTGGCTCTTTAGATATAACCACACCGGCGGCATGAGTGCTGGCATGGCGAGCGATACCCTCTATCCTCTTCGCCGAGTCAACCAGATTGCTGACGGTGGCATCTTCATCATAAATATTCTTTAGTTCGCTATTTTCACCCAGGGCTCTGTCCAGGGTCATCCCCGGTCCAAGGGGAACCAGCCTCGCTACGCGGTCAACAACACTGTAAGGCATACCCAAAGCCCGACCCACATCCCTTAAGGCTGCCCTGGCACCCAGGGTGCCGAAGGTGATAATCTGGGCGACATGGTCGGTCCCATATTTCTGTGAGACATAGGCGAGGACCTCGTCACGGCGGTCATCCTCAAAATCTAAGTCTATATCGGGCAACTCCTGACGTTCCAGGTTAAGGAAGCGCTCGAAGACCAGCTTACTCTCAATAGGGTCAACGGCAGTAATACCCAGGCAATGAAGAACGATACTGGCAGCAGCACTACCCCTAACCCCGAACAGGATGTTTTGCTTCCGGACGAAGGAGACAATATCCCAGACGACAAGGAAGTAATTGGCAAACTGGGTCTGCCTTACCACCTCCAACTCATAGTCAAGTCGCTCCTTGATTTCCGGGGTAGGTTGCGGGTAGTATCGGCATAGACTCTGATGACAGAGGTCAGCCAGAAACTGGTCAGCAGTTTTACCCTCAGGCAGCTCTATCTCAGGGAGGTGGAGGCGGCCAAACTCGAGGTTGAGGTTGCACATTTGGGCAATGCGCTCAGTGTTCTCCACTGCCTCAGGAATATCCTTAAATAGCTCCGCCATCTGCTGTGGGCTTCTGAGGTAGAAGAAGTTGCCAGCCATCTTCATTCGCTTCTCATCATAGATAGAAGAGTTGCTCCCGATACACAGTAGCAGGTCGTGGGCTGAGGCATCCTCCTGGTTGACATAGTGGACATCGTTAGTCGCCACCAGTGGTATCTCCAGCACACTGCTTAGAGAGATGAGACCCTGGTTTATTTGCTCCAGCTCAGGTATAGGATGTCTCTGTATTTCCAGGTAGAAATCGCTAAATACCTGCTTATACCACAAGGCGGCCTGTTTCGCCTCCTCGAGGCGTCCTTCCATAACCAGGCGTGGAACCTCACCACTGACACAGGCAGAAAGAGCAATAAGACCATCATGATACTGCTGTAGAAGCTCTTTATCGACCCTGGGCTTATAGTAGAAACCTTCCAGCTGGGCTTTGGTAGCGAGCTGGATTAAATTGTGATAACCAGCCTGGTTTTTAGCCAGCAGAACAAGGTGGTAGTGGTTTTTATCGCTGGCATCACGGCCGAAGCAGCTGTTGGGAGCGACATAAAACTCGCAGCCGATGATAGGTTTTATACCTGCCTCTATGGCCGCCAGATAGAACTCAATAACACCATACACCGCCCCATGGTCGGTTATCGCCAAGCTATCCATCCCCAGCTCCTTGGCTCGTTCAACCAGTTGGGAAATGCGGCACATACCATCAAGCAAACTATACTGAGTATGGATATGGAGATGAGTAAACATAGCACCTCTAGTCGTAGAAATTTGCTGTTATTATAGCACAGGGTTGCTGTCGGGGGCATTCTTTTCAGCCATAGGGTGTAGCAACTAGGCACAAATCTATTTAGACTTCCTGGCAACCTATCCCCCTGACCCCCTTCCCTTACAAGGGAAGGGGGAATGATTTTTTGTTGCGGGGGGATAATTCAGGACAGGCAATAAACAATTTAAGATAGACAAAGCTTGTCTTCTTACAAACTGCTTTACCTATCCTTTGAAAGGCTAGACACCATAAGGAAAGTCATAGAGGGGCGAAGCCTCTCTTAGGTAACCTTTTCCCCGTTATTCACGAAACCCTATTTACAGGGAGTTTAAGAGGGGCTTCGCCCCTCTTTTCTAATTATT
>CAZTRJ010000068.1:0-3120 GCA_964616615.1 uncultured Dehalococcoidales bacterium | reverse complement strand
TGAGTTACACCACCCGGGTAGGCAAAATCGTAAGGGGAGACCAAGGCTATCTTCATTATATAGCTATAAAGAACCTCCCGGAGATTTAGAGGCTGTCCTCAGTTTGCTGAGCACTAGCAATAAACTCTTCCACCATCCGGCGAGCCTCGTCATCCGTATATTGAATGGGTGGTGATTTCATAAAGTAGGCACAGGGAGCTACCAGTGCCCCCTTCAGTCCCCGGTCTAAGCCAAGTTTACAGCACCTGAGAGCATCAATAACCACCCCGGCTGAGTTAGGGCTATCCCACACCTCAAGTTTCAGCTCCAGGTTCAGGGGAACATCGCCAAAGGTTCGCCCTTCCATCCTAATATGGCAAAATTTACGGTCATTCAGCCAGGGGACATAATCACTGGGACCAACATGGATATTATCAGCCTCAAGCTCATAATCTAACTGAGAGGTAACTGAGTTAGTCTTAGATATTCTTTTGGACTCAAGGCGCTCCCGCTCCAGCATATTAAAGAAGTCAGTATTACCACCGAAATTCAACTGATAGGTTCGCTCCAGTTTAACCCCACGGTCTCCAAACAACCTGGTAAGTACCCGATGGACAATAGTAGCTCCAACCTGAGATTTTACATCATCACCAATAACAGGGAGTCCCTCTTCAGCAAAGCGCTCCTGCCAGTAGTTCTCTCTAGCGACAAAAACCGGAATACAATTAACAAGTCCGCAGCCAGCCGCCAGCACCTGCTCAATGTACCACTTAGTTGCCTCTTCACTGCCTACAGGCAGGTAGTTAATCACCACATCGGTTTTGGTTTCCTTAAGGATTCTAACTACGTCGGCAGTTGGGC
Source organism: uncultured Dehalococcoidales bacterium (assembly GCA_964616615.1). Classification (GTDB taxonomy): domain Bacteria; phylum Chloroflexota; class Dehalococcoidia; order Dehalococcoidales; family DAOVUZ01; genus DAOVUZ01. Next base: position 2,280 of record CAZTRJ010000068.1, on the reverse strand, counting down.
CCGGTGCCTTCTGGATTATTTGAGACAGATACTTACCCAAACCATCATGGGTCATACCCCGCTGAATTTTAACCCCTGTAGACGGCACCTCACAAAACTTGAAGGTATTATTAGGATAGGTGAAAATCGCCTCCGCCAGGTCTTCACCCACCTTGTTCTTATGAATATCAAAGGCGGCGACAAAATTAATATCGCTTATATGGTACCCCCCCAGATTAACATGCATAAGTCCAGGCACGAATTCAGTCTCTTTCGCCTTCTTATAGTAGTAAACGCCCTGAATTAGTGATGAGGCACAGTTACCTACACCTATTACGGCTACATTTATCTTGCCCAAAGCTCAACTGCCCTCCTTTCTCCTTCTTCTGACAATAAAAACCACTACAAGAGGCTTGCTCAGGTTACCCTGCTTATGTTATTCTCAACTATTGACATCTCAGGCTAAATGATTATCAAAATTCAGGTAAGAGGTGGGAAATGGTCTATGATTTTCATACCCATACTTCACTAAGTGACGGTGAGTTATCACCAATGGAGTTAATCAAGCGGGCTTTAGTTAATAACTATCACGCTATTGCCCTTACTGACCATAGCTCTACCGGCGAATTAAGCCGCATAATTCAGGAAACAACCGAAGTATGCGCCCTGGCTCAGGCATACTGGAATATCTTAGCCATCCCTGGCATAGAACTTACCCATATTCCTCCCCCAGCCATCGCCGAAACCGCCAAAAAGGCTAAACAACTGGGGGCACAGGTCGTGGTTGTTCATGGCGAAACAATTACCGAGCCTGTTGAAAAGGGCACCAACCTCGCCGCCCTTCACAGCCCCCACGTTAACATCTTGGCCCACCCCGGCCTTTTAAGCCTGGAAGAGGCCAAACTAGCCGCTACCAATAACATCTTCCTCGAAATTAGTGCCAGGAAAGGTCACTGCCTAGCCAACGGATACATCGCTTCTCTCGCCCAACAAGTAGGGGCTAAGCTCCTACTTAACTCCGACGCCCATAGCGAGCAAGATTTACTTACCCCATCCCTAGCCAATAATATTATCCGCGGGACAGGCCTAGATGATAGTGCCCGCCACCAGGTACTAATCACAAATCCCAAGACATTAATCAAAAACTTGGCTTTGGCTCCGTGAAACCGACGACTAAATTAGCCTTTCCCAATTCTAAATACTTTGGTCCCACATGCAGGGCAGACCCCACGAGTAGCTGGTCTCCCATTCTTTAGAGTAACACTTTGGGGGGTTTTTATCTCTACCTTCTTTCTGCACTTAAAACAATACGCCTGCAACTGCTATCACCTCCTTTTTAACACTGGGTGAACTATATTCCTATTATAAGCAAGCTGTCAAGACCTTTGATAATACTAACCTGCCTATTATTTACCAAAACTGGAATTCAGTCGCCTATCTGCTACAGAAAAACCTTTTCTGGCTGCCACCGCCCTCTTCCAGAGTGGAAGCGTAGCACGCCTAACAAGCACCCATCAACAGTATAGACCCGGCAACGATTCGGCTGCTCACGGTTGACATCGTTCTCAAAAATCAACGGGCATCCATTCTTTATAACCTGAGAGGTATCGTCATTGACCACCATAGCTGTCCAATGTAAAAGCACAGTGTCTATGGGATAAACAAGGTGTTGCCAGTACCCGTAGCAGAAGGCATCCTCAAGTTGAGTCAGTGAAATGGCGCTCCTTATATCAAAAGGACCACACCTCAAGCGGATTAGGCTCTTCAAATTAGCGCCGCAACCCAGTGCCTGCCCTAAATCGTGAGCTAGGGAGCGGATATAGGTACCCTTACCACACACTACGTCTACAGTTACCACCGGCGGTTTAAAGTCTATTAACTCCAAATGATAGATTTTAGCCAGCCTGCTTTTCCTCGCCACCTCGATGCCAGCCCGTGCCCATTCATAAAGTGGCTTGCCCTGATACTTCACCGCACTATACATCGGGGGGGTCTGCTGGATTAAACCGCGGAAGGAGTCGAGCGCCGATTCCAATTGTCCCTGGCTAATTCGAGAAGGGTCTCCCTGGTAGGTAATCTTACCGCTAGCATCATAAGTGTCTGTAGCCACTCCCAATTCAATCTGAGCCTGATAAGCCTTAGTGGCATCTACCAGAAACTCGATAACCCGTGTCCCCTGACCAAGGCAAACTGGCAAAACACCCGTAGCCGCCGGGTCGAGAGTACCGGCATGCCCCACATGCCGCTCTCCGCTCAGCCTTTTCACCATAGCCACAATGCTAAAGGAGGTCTTACCCTGAG
>CAZTRJ010000067.1:0-3154 GCA_964616615.1 uncultured Dehalococcoidales bacterium | reverse complement strand
CTATTATTTTACATCTCAACCAAGATACAAGGAGGTCAGGGGGATAGGTTAATACGATTATAAGATGGGCGTCTTGTGGATGGTCTGCTCCCGTGCTGGTCCGACACAGATGAGGTTGACCGGGCAGGAAATAAGCTCTTCCAGCCTGGCTATATACTGGCGAGCCTCAAGCGGCAACTGCTCATATTGTCTCATATGACTGGTGGGGGTCTGCCACCCATCCACTTCCTCATAGATAGGTTGACACCTTTCCACAGCAGCTACATTAGCCGGGAAATAATCAATAGTCTGCCCATCCAGTTTATAGCCAACACATATCTTCAGACGAGAGAAGACATCCAGAATGTCAAGGCGGGTAATTGCCACCCCGGTAAAACCATTAATCTGGTGGCTAAAGCGGGCAGCAACAGCATCAAACCAGCCACAACGGCGGGGTCTACCGGTAGTAGTGCCATACTCATGAGCCCGTTCCCGAATCAGGTCACCAGTTTCATCCTTCAGTTCGGTAGGCAGAGGGCCACTGCCAACTCTGGTGCAGTAAGCCTTAAACACACCCACGATACGATTAATCCTGGTAGGACCCAGACCAGCACCCAAACAGCCTCCCCCCGCCAGCGGTGAAGAAGAGGTAGTATAAGGATAGGTGCCAAAATCAGGGTCAAGTAAAGCCCCCTGGGCTCCCTCTAATAGAACCAGCTCATCCCGGTTCAACGCCTCCTCCAGCATTATAACTGTCTCCCGAATATGAGGACCCAGACGCTCCCCATACTGGCAATACTGACTGTATACTTCCTCCAATGGTAGAGGGCTGACCCCGTAAACCTTGGTCAAGATAGTATTCTTATAGTCAAGGATAGAGCGAAGCCGCTCCAATAGCATCTCTTTATCTAAAAGGTCACCAGCTCTGATACCCAATCGGGCTACCTTATCGGCAAAGGCAGGGCCTATGCCCTTGCGCGTTGTTCCCAATGCCTTTCCCCCCCGTGATTCTTCCTCCAAACCGTCAAGGAGAAGATGATAGGGCATAATCAAGTTAGCCCGGTCACTGATAAACAGCCTGGCGGTAGCGACACCGCACCGCTCAAGCTGGTCCATCTCGCCAATTAACACCGAGGGATTAACCACCACCCCATTACCAATAATACAAACAGTGTGCGGATAAAAAATACCAGACGGGACAAGGTGCAGTCCAAACTCACCACAGGGATTAACTACAGTATGCCCAGCATTATCACCACCAGAGAAACGGACTACTAAACTCGCTTCCTGAGCAAGCAGGTCAACCACCTTGCCCTTCCCCTCATCCCCCCACTGAGCTCCAATAACAGCAATAACCGGCATTACTTTCCCCCATAATCTTTATTATTTATAACATAAAAGGAGTTAAAAGCTACCTCATTCTTGTCTGTTGCCACACATAAATCAACCTCTGTCCGAAGGTAAAAAAACTGAATCCCACTATAATAGCTAAGGCAATAACAATCTGGTTTAGCCAAAGGCCAAGTGCCAGCACAATGACCCTCTCCGCACGAGTAAATAACCCCACCTGGCACTCCAGGTCCAGTGCCTCTGCCCTAGCCCTGATATAGCTTACCAATAGTGAACCCAACAAAGCAAGAAAAACCAGTAACACCGCAACCGATGACTGGTTACCAATATATAACAAGATACCAATCAGCAATACTGCCTCAGATAAACGGTCAAGTGTAGAATCGAGGACAGCACCAAAGCGGGTAGTCTGATTAGTGTAACGAGCCAGTGCCCCATCCAGCATATCAAAAAAACCGGCAAAAAGCACCACAAAGCCGGCAGCAAAAAGGTGTCCGGTAATAATAAGTGCCGCAGCGCCAACAGCTAGCAAAAAGCCAAACCAGGTTATGATGCTGGGTGTTATCGATGTCCCCGCCAAGAACCGCACTGCTGGTTGAGTAAGGTAATTGGCTACGGTTCTACGAACTCCCGATGACTTTGCCATTGACCACTTCTTCCCCGAAATAACACTATCGGGTCGTCTCCCCTTTTACCTAAAGGAGGGTTGACCCGGTTTCAAAATCTGAAAACCGTTCCTTCCACGGCGGCTCACTAAGCACCTTAATATAACAATCCAACACCCTCTGGACAATACGTTTCCAGTCATACTCCGCAGCCGTAATTCTTCCCCTGGCTCCCATCTGCTGGCGCAGTGACTTGCTCGCCATAAGAGAAATTAGAGCCTGAGCCAATACCTTCTCATCCTTTGGTGGCACCAGTAACCCTTCAGCCCCATGAGTCATAATACTGGCATAGCCATCTATATTGGTGGCAACAACTGGCTTACCCAGAGCCATAGCCTCAAGCAAAACAATACCAAAACTTTCCTTACCGGTGGCAGGAGCACAAACAATGTCGGCAGTCTTATAATATCGGGGTAATTCATCGTGAGATACACAGCCAACAAAAACTACATCCTGTAAACCATTCTGCGCCACCAGCTTTTCATACTTGTTACGCAGTCTGGTGCCAGGACCGACCACAATAAGTCGGGAGTCAGGAATTTCCTGTTTAATCTGCTTATAAGCTTCAATTAGATAGTTCAAGCCTTTTCGCTTCTCCAGACGCCCAACAAACAGGATATTTATCTTGCTATCACTAAATTCATCAATAGGCGATACGCCACAAGAAAAACAGTCTAAATCTACGCCATTAGGGATAATAGTGTACTGTCCGGGGAAATGTTTGTTAATCAACTCCATCGCTGGTTTAGACACTGCAATTTTGCCATGAAGCTTGCGGAACCACCTTTTCAACAATATAGCGTTTAAAAACGGCTTAGCCACACTATACCCTACACTGCCATAAGCGTGAAAGGTACCTATATTTGCTGTCTGTGACAAGCGAAGGACAGTGGTACACAGCATCGGGCATAAAGGTTCATGAAGGTGGATAATATCAAACTTTTCTTCATCAAGTATAGCTTTTATTTGGGGGGCTAATCTCACCGATATAGTAACCCGAGCAATGGAACCACTGCTGGGAACAGGTCGAGGTTTACCTACCGGTATAAACCTGTCGCCAAAGGTTGAGACTGCCTTGGATGCAGGAGCAATAACCTTCACCCTATGCCCCATTTTAGTAAGGTAACGCTCCAGCGAGGAAATATGATGAGTTACACCAC
>CAZTRJ010000066.1:0-3211 GCA_964616615.1 uncultured Dehalococcoidales bacterium | reverse complement strand
CCCCTTCTAAGTAGATAACACATAGGTGGTGAGTTTTGCTCCTCATTTCTAGGGCTGGTATAATGGCTGCTATGAACATTAATCCTGAAATTATTAGCCTGATAGATGGAATTGAAAATGACAAGACTCATGGTGCCAGCCAGTTGGCGAGGCAGGCGGCGAGTGTATTAAAGGTTGCTGCTGAGCGCAGCCAGACAAAGAGCACTGACGAGTTTTGGCAGGAGCAGAAAGAGGTTGGGCAGAGGTTAATGTCAGCCCGCCCCGCGATGGCACCGGTGTTTAACATCGTTGCTTGTTTACTTGATGCCATATCGGGAAAGGTTGTGGCAATGGAGCTGGATTCGGTCAGGCACTTCGCTATTTCCAAGGCTAACGAAATAGTTGGCGATTCATTACAGGCTATTACCCAGATTGCCCAATATGGCTCTGAGCTAGTTGCTGATGGTGACAAAATAATGACTCATAGCTATAGCTCAACGGTGGTGGCAATGCTAAAGGCAGCCTTTACCCAACACCGGAATGTTGAATTGATTGCTACCCGTTCGGGTCCAGGTGGCAGTGGAGAGATGACTGCCCGAGAGCTTGGGTTTTATGGAATGACAGTTACCTTTATTGATGATACTGCCATCGGGCTTTACCTATCAACAGTGGACAAGGTCGTTGTCGGCGCCGACAGGATATGTGCTGACGGTAGCTTAGTTAATAGCATAGGCACTTATCAGCTAGCTTTAGCTGGTAAGAAAGCCAGCATTCCCTTTTATGTATTGTGTGAGACGCTCAAGTTTGACCCCAGGGTGAGCGGTGATGAGGTTGATTTGGAGGAGAAAGAGCCATCTGAGTTGATTGAACCGGGGAGATTACCGCCCGAGGTCAGGGTTAAAAACCCCCACTTTGATATTACCCCGCTGGAGCTGATTACGGGAATAGTTACTGAGAATGGGCTACTTACGCCAGGAGAGGTTATTAGCTATATGCCAAAGCAATCAGTTAATGATGGCTAGCTCTTATATACCCGAGCTATGGTCTCCTTGAGCTTGGGCACGGTTTCAAAGTTATCTATATCCCTGGGCGGTATCCACCTTAGCTCTTTATGTTCCCAGTCGATTTTGATTTTACCCCGGTCTTTTATGTGAAACAGGTAGGGGTGAACCACCCATTTAATCCCGAGTTTGTCATCTTTAACCGTTAACGGTTTGCCCTTTCTAATTAGTTTAAGGTCTTCCCCGAATAGGCTGGTTTCCTCTTCTATCTCGGTTAGCGCCTGCTCATCGGCGGTTGTCTCTATATAACCGCTAACCCCCGCCCATCTTCCCTGATAGCTGCCAACCTGCCCACTGCGGTGTAGAATCAGTATCTCACCATCAGATTCAAGAAAGCAGGAAACTACCCTTTTCTCTTGTAGGCTGCTTATCTACCTCACCCCCTTAGACATTTGTTAGCGACCTACCCCCTTTATCCCCCTCCCTTACAAGGGAGGGGGAATTGATATGTAAGAGAGGCTTCGCCTCTCTTCGACTCTCCTTACGAGGCGAGGGAGAGATGGGTTTTGAAGGAGCTTCGCCGCCAAATAAATGCTATTTCAGGCTTGTCAGGTATTCTTTTAGCCAGCCTAGGGCTGCCTCAGCAGCACTAAGCTTGTTTTGCTCCCGGTTTCCGTGAAAGTTGTGTTTCTGGCTATGGGTTCCACTGTGATGTGACAATCCTATGTAGAATAGCCCTACTGGTTTTCCCGGAGTAGCACCAGTGGGTCCAGCGATACCAGTATCAGCCAGACATATATCTGAGGCTAATATTGTTCTGCCCCCCAGTGCCATCTCCTCAGCCACCTCGGGACTCACGGCGCCGTATCTGTTGATAGTATCCTCTTTTACCCCGACTACCTTAATCTTGACCTCATTGCTATAAGCGGTAACCGACCCCTTATAGTAGTCTGAGCTACCGGGGACATTGGTTATCAGGTGTGATATTAGCCCGCCGGTGGCTGATTCGACTATCCCTAAAGTTAGCTCTTTCTGACGGAGTAGGTTTCCGACTTCTTGTTCCAGACTAGCCATGCCTCTCTCCCAGTCTATCATTATTTTTCTTCATAGCCAGTTAAGGATATGTTTGTTAACGAATTCAAAGTTGCTCTTTACTTTTTTGGCGCTGGTTATAATATCCATATGGCCGGGAAGCAGGTACTCAATTTCCAGGTGTGATAGCTTGTCTATAGACTGTTTTAGCTCGTCAGCGCTACCACCAGGGAGGTCAACCCTGCCTGTGTTTTTATTGAAAATGACGTCTCCACAAATCAGAATCCCTTCCTGTTTACAGTAGAAGCAGATGCTGTCAGGGGAATGCCCTGGGGAGGGGATAAGCTCGAATTCCATATCCCCAGTATTTAGCTTGTTATTATCCAGGTAGCCGTCTGGGTTAAACTCTGCGGCTTCAAGACCAAAAAATTTTGTTGTCTTAATCACGGTTATATCATAGAACTTTTTGTGGAGGTGGTGGCACAGGATTTTGGCTCCGGAGAGTTCCTTGAAGGCTTCATTTGCCCAGCAATGGTCGCCGTGGAGGTGGGTATTAGTGATAACATCAATATCCTCAGGTTCAATGCCGTCTTGGTGTAAATCCGGTATCAGTGCGGGTAGGAATGGGGTAGAGCCCGGGTCTATGATGATACCTGGGTTCCCCCTAATTACATAGGTATTACAGTCTAATATTCCCTTTTCGGGGTAAAAGTATAGATTATTTGTTAATTTCATGCTATTATCACATAGTAGGTGAGCCAATTTTTTGTGCCTTTTGATTATATAGTAACTATGGGATAAAATAAAGTTAAGCTGTTTTGATACGCTTAGCCTTGGAAAGAGGAGTCAGAAAAAAGATGGCTCATCTAATAAATGAGAAGGGGAGTTCTATCGTGGGATTATTAACCTTAATTTTCACTGCCCTCGGTGGGGTGTCCGCAGTGATAGGTATTCTCACTGCGGTGGAAGTAATGCCGCTATTCACTACAGAGCTTACCTGGACGTTCTGGTTGGGGCTGAGTGCGATTTTAGTCCTAATCGGTATTGCTCTTGCTCGCAGTGGGCACGAATAGATAAGCCTTTCTCCTGCGGTGCCAAGAGTAGATAATACCGATTCTGCATCAGTCGGTTAGAGCAAGCCTAAGAATTCGTCAATGGTTAATCCTGCTTGTCTAATTATGACTCTAAGTGTCCAGGAT
>CAZTRJ010000065.1:2233-3458 GCA_964616615.1 uncultured Dehalococcoidales bacterium | reverse complement strand
TTATCGCCTCGGTGAGTAGTGTCTCGTATGTTGGAAGCTTAGCTTCTTCAACCACTTCAGCCTCTCCCTTTCACTATTTCTCTCCCAGCTAGACCTACCATACCAAGCATTAACGCCGCGGCAGTGAGCGGCATAATATTTTGATTAATCATATCTCGAATCTGCTCCCAAGCAGTCTTTGGCGCCGTTAGCTGAGCCTGAATTTGAGTGACCTGCTCATCTTCATCCAGGCTGGACTCATCGCCTACCATCCTCATTAAGAATAGTGCCAGCAGGTGGTTAGTTCGGTTAAAGATAAAGCAACAGGGTAAGTCAACTGCCTCCTCTGGCTCCAGTTCCCATATCGATATGTAGGTGGGGTCATTTACGCCATAGTCAACCTCAGCCGCTTTGAGAATACCAAAGAGGGAGCTAGACACATAGGTAGTGTCAGTGTATAAGCCCCCCAGGACATAAAACTTCTCAGCCTTGGTGTCAGCGGGGGCTTCAAAGTGCAGGTTGAAGTTGAGTTCCTCCCCGGCGGAATATTCTATTGGAGAAACCAAATCGGAGCTTAGTAGTGCCATTAGCTAAATCCTTCCTTCATCATCGGCGTCATTATAGACATCATCCCCATCATGAGCCCTATTACCAGCAGTGGGCCTATCATCTCCATCATACCTGCGGGATTGCCACTGATAACCAGGCAGTCATCAATATGATCCTCGGCATCAGTGCCTAGTATCTCAGCAATTAGCCCATAGGTGCCGTTCTCGATACCGCCTTCTGCTGCCGGCACTATGGGCATGTCCACCGCGGCCTCCTTCAGCTTGGCTGTGGTGGAGCGCTCAAGCTCTATATCGGCTTCACCACAGGAGCTGCCAATGCGGTCAAGAACACTACTTGCATAGTGGTAAGGGCAAGCCCGGAGAGTCACTATAGTATCCTCGGCCACAACATACTTGAAGCTCACCCAGACCTGCAAGATATCCCCAACGGCAAGCTCTATGACACGCCCATTGGCTAGTTCAGCTAACGATACTCTTTGGAGCATAACCTCCTCCTTAGACCTTCACTGTTTTATCAAAATTGATAGAAAATTCAGTGAAAGTAGGTTCCACCCCAACGACCCTAACCGCATTCTCGTAGTAGGAACTCCACGTCTTATCGAGTTCCAAAGCTAGTCCTGGGCCGATAATCTTAATGTATATGGCATAGAGGCCAGCAGATATAGCGCTGGTTATCG
>CAZTRJ010000065.1:0-2133 GCA_964616615.1 uncultured Dehalococcoidales bacterium | reverse complement strand
GTAGTAGTGGGTTAGCCCGGTAACCGGGTCAGTGTAGATGTACCAGTAGGTATTGGTTGCCGGCTCATGGTAATAACCATTTACCGGGTCAGCCCTGGCCAATGCAGCCCCTCCCAGTCCTGAAATTTGTAATGCTTGTGTTCCCATGTCTGCCTCCTTAAACCTTTACTGTTCTGTCAAAATCTATGGTAATACCGTTGAATATAGGCGCTAGCGCAGTCACATCCTCAAGCGTTTCAGTTCCAAAATCGAATATGTAGTCTCTACCATCTAAGATGGTTACCTCTATAACAGATTCTTGAACGGTATAACCTGCTGAGTCAAAGCAAGCTATAGCCACCCAGTTTCCACCGGGAGCAGGGTCAACACAAATCCATTTCTCCGCCAATGGCAGAGGACCATACGGCTTAGTAGGTTGTGCTTGTATACTATTAGGTTGCCCAGTCGTGTAATTATTGCAATAGCATCCCCACTGGGTGGCAGGAGAGGGAGCGCTCTTAACTCCTAAGGTAAACCCCATCTGTGATTCCTCCTACTGTCATTTCTTTATCGCTCCAGCTGCTGCTTATATTAACCTCAACACTATTCTGGCATAAGTGGTGGTTTCTCGATCTCTTCTCCTTTGAATACCTTAATCACCTGTGAAAGCACAAATGCTCCAACCCACACCGCCATTATCGCTGCCAATATCGCCTGCAAACTCTGTGCGGTAACCTGACCTGGTGGTGCTTGAACCTCTAGAGGCTGAAGTTGCTGTGGTTGGATTTGACCGTTCATTCCTTCTTCCCAGCCGGTACCAGGCTCTTAGTCATAGGGCGCACAAGGAAAAACATGACGAACATTAAGATACCTATTGTTAGTAGCTCAGTAAAGCCTGGAAAAATTAGATCTACAATAAGCATCGGTATGGCAGAGATAATGGGCAGAAGAAAGATACCCCCCAATATTATCAGTATCCACGTCCACCACACCGGGCTGGACTGGTAGCTTATCCAGGCCACAGGTTCCCCATCAGGGTCTGGAGTGACAAAACGAGGATAATCTTGCCAGGTAGAAAGACCCTCTTTGGCAAGCAATGCCTCATTAGCCCGCTCACAGTCGCCCTCGAAGCCGTCATACCTCTCGGAGAAAACCAGCCCAACCAACATCCGGCTATGGGCCGGGAGGCTTTGTTCCAAGGCAGTAACGTCACTGGGGCTTACCGCCGTATACTGCTGCCCTATTGCTAGATTAGCCGGTAATCTAAAAACCATGTTTAACTCCCCCTATACCAGGAAGGGCCTGCCACAGATATTTTGCCATGGCAAGCCCTCACTATGAACTACCAGCTACCCGGTAGTTTTTAGGCAACACTACCTATACGAGATGCTATCTACATCCCCTGCATACTTGTTGCTATCACTACTCCAGCACCTCGCATAGGCAGATTACCTCCTTCAGGCTGCCATGCAAGGTTATGGGTCTAACTGGAGCATTATCCGACCGGTGCCGTAGTCACCCTGGTATAAACCAGTGCCTATTCTCTGAGGAGACGTGCCGGCACCATCATAGGTACCAGCTCCCCACTTGCCTAAATGAGCGGCAGTGCCGTCTGCCCAAGCACATACATCCATGCAGTTAACTGCGTCTTGAGGCCAACCACCTCCCTGCATACTGACGAAGCAGGGACCGTAAGTCAGACCCCAGAAGAAATAGTCCACCGTTACTGGAATCATCGCCAAGCAGCATGCATACTGTCTACCGGCGTAAGCAGCACCCATTGGACCAACGGCACGATAGATACTCGGCATAGGAAGTACCATCTCACCAACGGCAAGAGCATAAAGTAGGTTCTCCTCTAATACCAGTATGACATTTGTACCATCACTCGCACTACTGCTAGCAATCCGGTGGAACTCGTAGCGAGTTCCAGCAACTCCCCAGCATTCTACAGTGCCACCTTGGTAGTAGTTAACTGGGCTCGTAGCATCAGGTATCGTAATTCGCTTCTGCCCAGCAGCCGTGGCGACTGTAAGAATACACTCATTCGCCGCAAGAATTGCTGTCAGAGAGCCAGCCAGTCTGTACTGCCCCGTCATGAATGGCAGCGCAACCGACGCCTTACAGTAGTGGAATACCCAGCTGTCTTTTACC
>CAZTRJ010000064.1:0-3749 GCA_964616615.1 uncultured Dehalococcoidales bacterium | reverse complement strand
ATAGATATAAAAACCTTACGCCCTCAAACTTCCCTTAATGACTTCAATACTTCCCTTAATGACCGTCAGGCTACCCTTAATAATTTGTTATTTAGCCTTGTTTTTAAAAGAGAAGGGGGAGGGTTAGTTGCGGAGAAGTTTTACCCCTTCGCTCTTTTTTGGTGATCTCTTGTTTAGCCTTGTCTTCGGTTAGTGACAGCTCCTCAGCCATCCTGAGGGCATACTGGTCGGTCATGCCGGCAATATAGTCAACTACTCTACGTTCGGTCTCATCACTATAAAAACGGTATTCTGGTGGCAGCTTGTCTTCCTGCTCAACGAAGTATTTATATAATAGGCGAATCACCCCTCTTGCCTCATCAGCTGCCCTGTCTTTCGGCTCGTATACCTGTTTAAAAAGAAATTCACGGAGGTTATTGGTTGCCTCCAGAATTCTGGGGCTCATACCTATAGTAGGATTTTCATTAGCAGAATCCCTGGTTGCCCACGAGTGCTCAATAATATCACAGACCATAGCATTGATGCGTTGTGAATGGAAGCGACCCAATACAGTAATGGGTGACAGTGGCAAATCGTTCTCGGTGATGATACCAGCTCTTATGGCGTCTCCAATATCATGGTTGATATAGGCAATAGCATCGGCAATTTGACACACCTGCCCCTCCAGGGTGTTTGCTTTTCCTGAGTCCTCTCCCAGGATATCTGCTCTGGTCTTAGAGTGATTAACAATACCATCTCTCACTTCCCAGGTAAGGTTAAGCCCCTGACCATTTTTTTCTAAAAGTTCAACCACTCTCAAGCTCTGCTCATTATGTCGGAATCCCCGGTGATATAGCTCGTTTAACGCCTCCTCGCCGACATGACCGAAAGGGGTATGACCCAAGTCATGACCTAGGGCGATTGCCTCCGTCAAATCTTCATTAAGGTTTAGGGCACGGCTTATAGTCCGAGCTATTTGAGACACCTCCAGGGTGTGGGTGAGTCGGGTTACATAGTGGTCACCCTGGGGGGCAATGAAAACCTGTGTCTTATGCTTGAGACGGCGGAATGCCTTGGAGTGGATAATACGGTCTCGGTCACGCTGGAAGGCAGTGCGCACCGGGCACGGCTCTTCATATTTAAGCCTGCCCCGTGACAATTTACTTTTGGTGGCATGAGGGGAAAGGCTTTCCTCCCTTTCTTCAGTCATCTGGCGAATGTTAAGCCGACTAATCATTAAGTTTTAGTCTCTCTTCTGCTTTGGCAATTATATCTCTGGTGGTATCAATCATATCAGGGCTTACTGAAACTGAGGAAATGCCCCACTCTACCAGTTTTTCAGTAAGTTCGGGGTATACCGATGGTGCCTGCCCGCAGATAGAAGAGGTAACTCCACTACTCCTGGCTACTCTAATCGCCCTTTCCAGGGCAATAAGCACTGCCTCATTTCGCTCGTCAAAGGTCTCGGCTAACTTTTGGCTATCGCGGTCAATCCCCAGGATAAGCTGGGTCAGATCATTGGAGCCGATGGAGATGCCATCAATGCCAATTTCAAGGAATTTCTCCATAAGGAAGATATTGGACGGAACCTCAACCATCATCCACAGTTTGAAGTCAGCAGAGCGCTCCAGCCCTTGAGATTCGAGGAAGTTCTTGGCTGCCACCATTTCATCAATAGTTCGCACAAAAGGAATCATAACCCATAGATTGCGGTAGTTCTGTCTCACCTTCTTTATCGCTTCTATTTCCAGTTCAAACACGTCAAGCTCTTTGATATAGCGAGAGCATCCTCGATAACCGAGCATAGGATTCTCTTCCAACTCCTCATATTCCTGTCCGCCGGTGAGTTCTCTATACTCATTGGTCTTGAAGTCGGTGGTTCTATAAACTACCGGGCGCGGGTTAAAGGCTTGGGCAAAGGTATTCATGCCCTGGGCGAGCTTATCCACAAACTCATCGCCTCGGTTCTGGCTAATCATATAGCGGGGATGGGCACCAATCTGAGAAATCATGAATTCGGCTCGGAGCAAGCCCACGCCATCTACATTACGAGCTGCTACTGTCTCAGCTAGCTCAGGCTGAGCCAGATTTACATAAAGTTTTGTCTTGGTCTTGATTTTTTCTCTGGGAATAGCGGAAGGGGCAGCCGATTTTTCCTCGGCTACTCTGCCCTCATAGACCGCACCCTGTGAGCCATCTACGGTGATTATCTGCCCATTAGTCAGGGTAGTTACTGCTCCTTCGGTGCCAACAACACAGGGGATACCTAGCTCTCGGCTAACAATAGCGGCATGTGAGGTTCTGCCCCCGCGCTCAGTTACAATAGCCACCGCTCTTTTCATTGCCGGCACAAAGTCGGGGGAGGTCATTTCAGCAACCAGGATATCACCGTTTTCTACCTTATCTATCTGGGAAGCTTCATATACTATCTTGACCGGTCCTGATGCCATGCCTGGGCTAGCGGCTCTTCCCGACAGAAGCACAGTGGCTTTGATTTCGGGTAAGACCTCAGCCACTATCTTAGTCTTAATAGTAGTTACCGGACGAGTTTGGACAATAAAGATTTTTTTATCCTCTTGTGCCCATTCTATATCTTGGGGGAATTGATATAAATCCTCAATGTGTTTCCCTATCTTGGCCAGGGCAATTATGTCATCATCAGCTAGTTTTTGTTGGGTTTGCCGCGAGGGTTGTAGCGGCACTTTAATATTAGTATTGTCATCACCACCGGCTAGATTCCTAATCAGCTCCCAGTCTTGCTTGCCAATTTTTTTATCGCTGATTGTTAGCCCTTCTTTGTCTATAATATACAGGTCGGTTTCTACCTCCCCTGAAACAATAGCTTCACCAAGCCCGTAGACAGCCTCAATAGTAATCTTGCTTTGGTCGCTAGTCATCGGTTCTATGGTAAACATAACTCCGGAAGCCTGAGATTGGACCATTCTTTGGATGGGGACAGCGATGCCAACATTAAAGGGGTCAAAACCTTGTTGGTGCCGGTAGAAGATAGCTCGCGGTTTGAATAGGGATGCCCAGCATGCCTGAACCGCAGCTACCACCTCCTTCTCGCCGTTTACATTAAGAAAGGTGCTTTGCTGACCGGCGAAGGAGGCTTCGGGCAGGTCTTCGGCAGTAGCCGAGGAACGGACAGCAACCAAGCCCTCACCCATTTTTCTATAGGCCTGTTGAATCTCGCTGGCTAATTTCGGTGGCATGGTGGCGTTTAGAACTACTTGCTTAATCTGGTCGGCAATTTGTTGGAGTTGTTTGGTGTTGTTATAGTCAAGTGGTTTTAATAGGCTGAGAATTTTGTCGGTTATTCCTGACTTTTTAATAAAGTTGTAGTAGGCGTTGGCGGTTACAATGAAGCCGGGGGGAACGGGTATATGGGCGTTAGCCATTTCACCCAGATTTGCCCCTTTACCCCCGGCAATTGGTATATCCTTTTTGGTGACCTCATTGAACCAGACGACATTCTTTTGACCTTGGTGCATAATAGTGTCTCCTTTTTAATTAAGCTAAAAACATTTTGCTTTTGTTACTGTTTATTATACCATAGTAGGCTGTTTTAGCTAAATGGTGGGAAAAATTTATGGTATTGAGATTGATAAATAATTTCCTATTCGTAGTTGACAGTATTGGTGATGTAGCGTAAAATTAGATATGCTGGTTGAGAAAGAGAGGAGGTGTCGCTATGATAGAGATGACTATTGATAGTATTCGGGTCAGCCTGATGAATTATCAACGGGTGGTGATTCTAAAGGAGAAAG
>CAZTRJ010000063.1:0-3904 GCA_964616615.1 uncultured Dehalococcoidales bacterium | reverse complement strand
AAGGGGAACCTCATAAGGACGGAATCTTACGCCGTTCCCCTTCGTCACATCTAATCTTATAGATTATAAAACATATTAAATAAGTTTGTCAAGTCCTACTGCCCCACCTATCACAACAAGCTGCATGGAAAGCCAAGCAGGTTATCAACCACGATTTATTGGAACCTGGGGATTTTCATAAGCGACCCAGGGTTGTCCCTTTTCAACGAGAGTAAAGTTTGCTACACTAGTTTAATTCAGATTTTAATATGGGGATGTTAACTAATGAACCTGAAACTGATGCTGGAGGAAACGGTAAGGCAGTATGGGGGGAAGACGGCGCTTGCTTTGGGTGACCGCAGATTGTCCTACAACGAGCTGGATGAAGCCTCAAACAAGTTAGCCAATGCCCTGATAACAATGGGGGTAGAGAAGGGTGACCGGGTAGCCATGCTGTTACCTAATAGTCCCGATTTTGTCACTATCTACTTCGGCATAGTCAAGTCTGGTGGTATTGCTGTTCCCCTGGACAACAGATATAAGGTTGATGAGTTAGTTTCTCTGTGTGATAACTGCCGGCCAAAGGTCTTGGTGACGGGAAGTGCTTTTCTGGAGCCATTAGTTCCAGTCTTACCCCGATTTAGTTATATCGAGCATATAATAGACCTGGATGCCAGGTATGAAGGGCAATTCCTTAGCTATCGGGAGATTATGGCTACCAGTTCGGCACATCCCGTTGAAGCGGAACTGGAACCTGAAGATATAGCTCATATTGCCTATACTTCGGGACCTACCCTTCACCCCAGAGGAGCGGTGATGTCGCATCGGAGCCTGGTGGCGGAGGTAGCGATATCAGGTAATGGATTTCAGCAGACCGATAAGGATATAACGCTGTTATTTGCTTTACCCATGCATCATGTTGTTGGCTTGGTAATAATATTACTGACTTCAATTTACCAGGGGAGCACACTGGTGATGCTACCGGGGTTATCTATTCCTGAGCTTATGGGGACTATTGAGCGGGAGAGGGCGACGATACTTATGGGGGTGCCCTTTGTCTACGTGCTGGCGGTCAATATGGCTGAGGAGGAAGAGGTAAGGTATGATTTGAGTTCCCTGCGCTTATGTGGCAGTGCTGGGGCACCTTTATCGACTGATATTATCCAGCGATTTAGGAAATGCTATGGTCGGGAGCTAATTGACCTGTGGGGTTTAACCGAATCGGTAGCTCATGTTACCTTGCAGCCCATTGATGGCAGTGGAAAGCTGGGCTCGGTGGGGAGGGTTCTGCCCGGGTGGGAGCTAAAGGTAGTGGATGATAGCGGCAGAGAGCTACCGCCAAACCAGTCGGGTGAGGTCATTGTCAGAGGTCCGATAATGAATGAGTATTATAATAATCCTCAGGCTACGGCTGAGGTAATAAAGGATGGCTGGCTCTATACCGGTGATATTGGTAAGGTTGATGGTGATGGCAATCTGTTTATCACTGGCAGGAAGAAAGAGCTGATTATCGTAAAGGGTCAGAATATCTACCCCGGTGATATCGAAGGTGTGCTGTGTGCTCAGCCCAAGGTAGCGGCGGCGAAGGTGGTGGGAGTTCCTGATGAGCTGCGGGGGGAGGTGGTTAGAGCTATTGTCAGGTTAAAGGAAGGGGAGGTGGCTACAGAAGAGGAGCTCAGGCGGTTTTGTCGGGAACATATGGCTGATTACAAACTGCCCAAGCAGATTATATTTGTAGATTCTCTACCTGGAACTGATGCTTAGCTAGAAAAACTGGGGGAAACGCATTATAATCAAGGATGTGGAACATAGCCAGCTTGTTTCCGATGCTGAGCGACTGATTCAGAGCTTAGGGCAGTTTTCTGACCCGGTGGCAGAGCCTGCCTTTATCGCTGTTAGCGGCTTGCCTGGAACCGGGAAATCTTACTTTTGTAATAAGTTAGCCCAGAGGTTGCCTTTTCTTATTCTGGAGAGTGATGCCTTGCGCAAGGTTCTTTTTCCATCGCCAAGTTACGACTCGCAGGAGAGTTCACGCCTGTTTCGAGCGGTTCACCTTCTCATTGAGAGATTGATGAAGAAAGGGGTCTCACTTATTCTGGATGCTACCAATCTGTCAGAGCGGTATCGTGAGCATCTGTATAGTATTGCTGACCGTTTGGATGTTAAGCTAATACTGGTGCAGGTTGAGGCACCGCCTCAGGTAGTGTATGAGCGGCTTAGAGCCAGGCGAGAAAACACCGAGAGCAGGTCAGACGCCGACTGGGAGGTATACCAGAGGATGAAGCCCTCGGTTCAGAAAATCCGTCATAACTACTATGCTGTGGATACTTCTAAAGATATTACCCCTGTCCTGGACAAAATTATGAGAGAGGTTAGTAGATGAAAGGAGGCTAGGGTGGAGATTAAGGTCATAGCTGGTAATATTGCTGAGATTGAAGCCGGGGCTATCATAGTGAACTTTTTTGAGGGGACGCCACACCTTGGTGGCGACATAGCTACCATAGATAGGGCTTTGGATGGGGTTATCTCTCAGCTTATTAGCCAGGGTGAGATTAAGGGTAAGCTTAATGAGATTACCATTATCCATAGTCTGGGTAAACTTCGGGCAACCTGGGTGGTAATTGTCGGTCTGGGTGAACCACAGAAGCTATCTCAGGACAAGGTTCGGGGGGCAATGGCTGATGCCTGTCGGTTTTTGCGGCAAAAGGGTGTGGATGATATTGCCACTGTGGCTCAGGGAGCGGGGATAGCGGGCATAAGTGCGGAGAGTGCGGTTCAAGCAGTGACTGAGGGTGCTCTACTTGGTGTTTACTCATTTCGCCGGCACATAACCAAGGAAGCGGAGCATGGTGAGATTAAGCAGCTTACCATAGTCGGCAGTGATGGAGCTAATCTATCCAGTTTGGAGCAGGGTAGTGATAAAGGCAGGGTATTAGCTGAGGCAGCCAACCTGGCTCGGGATATGGTTAATGAGCCAGCTAATTATATGACCCCCAGCCACATGGCTGAGATGGCAGCTAAACTGGCTGAGAATTATGGGCTTGAGCTTAGTGTTCTGGAGCGGGAGCAGATGCAGGAGCTAGGTATGGGGGGACTACTGGGTGTGGCTCAGGGGAGTCGGCAACCGCCTAAGTTCATTGTTCTTCATTATAGAGGGAGTGATTCTAATGAAATTGATATGGCACTGGTGGGCAAGGGGATAACCTTTGATTCTGGAGGCATTTCGATAAAGCCATCGGAGGGGATGGCTGAGATGAAGGGGGATATGGCGGGGGGGGCGGCGGTTATGGCGGCGGTAGGTGCCCTGGCTCAGCTTAAACCAAAGGTTAATGTCGTGGCTATCATTCCGGCTACGGAAAACCTGCCCAGCGAAAATGCCCTGAAACCGGGTGATGTTCTAGCGGCAATGAATGGTAAGACTATTGAAATTATCTCCACCGATGCCGAGGGGCGGCTTATTTTAGCTGATGCTTTGGGCTATGCCCTGAAGCTTGGTGCCAAATCGGTGGTTGATGTGGCTACTCTAACTGGAGCCTGCCATGTAGCCCTGGGTAATATATGTAGCGGTGCCTTTGGCAATAATCAGGAGCTGGTGGACAGGGTAATTGCCGCTGGCGCTGAGGCTGGGGAGCTTATCTGGCAAATGCCAATGTATGACGGGTATAAAGAGCAAATCAAGAGCGATGTTGCCGATATTAAGAATGTTGGCGGGAAATACGGTGGTGCTATCACTGCCGCTCAATTTCTGGTTGAATTTGTTGGTGATACCCCCTGGGTTCATCTGGATATTGCTGGCACCAGCATGACTGATAAGGAGCAAGCCTACCTGGTTAAAGGGGCTACCGGGGTGCCGGTGCGCACCCTGGTCAACCTTGTCCTTTCTCTGGCCCAAGAAAGATAGTTACCAGAATAGTTTATTTATCAA
>CAZTRJ010000062.1:0-4013 GCA_964616615.1 uncultured Dehalococcoidales bacterium | reverse complement strand
CCAATCTGCCGGACAAGATAAAGAATGAGGTCTTTAGCATAGACACCGTCAGGGAAGTTACCTGAGACCACTACCTTAATACTCTCCGGGACTCGGAACCAGCTCTTACCCAGACCGAAAGCAATAGCTATATCAGAGGAGCCCATTCCGGTGGCAAAAGCACCCAGCCCGCCGGCAGTTACGGTGTGTGAATCGGCACCGATAATTACATCACCTGGCTTCGCCAGAGATTCAGCTACTATTTGGTGGCAAACGCCATTGCCAACATCGGAGATAAGGCAGCCAGTTTGCCGGGCAAAATGGCGCAGGAGCATATGGTCTGTGGATAGCCCCTGATTTGGACTGGGGGCAGCGTGGTCAAGAAACAGGGCAGTTTTTTGTGGGTTAGCCAGGCGCTCCAATCCGCTGGTCTGAAATTGCCTTACTGTTAGTGGTCCGGTAGTATCCTGGGCGAAAACCAGGTCTACCCTGGAGATAACAATATCTCCTGCCCGGGCATCACTTCCCGACTTCTGGCTCAGTATCTTCTCAGCTAATGTCTTACCCACTATACACCTTACCATGCTTGATTGCTTGAGCTTATAGAGAGGAGTCAGAGGGGGATAGGTTGGAAAAAATAGCTAACCAATTACTGCCAGGACATCATCTTTGCCCACGCTGTCGCCGCTCTTGAAATTTATGGCTTTGACCCGTCCACTGATTGGAGTAGATATGGAGTTAGCCATTTTCATTGCTTCCAGGATAACTACTACATCATCAGCCTTGACCTCATCGCCTACCTTTACCTCATAGCTTATAATCATACCTGGCATAGGGGCGATGATAGTCGTCTCTTCAGCTTTGGTTACCTCTGGTGGAGGTGGTGCTGCTTTCTTTTCAACGGGTTTAGTTGGTGGGGGGGTAGCGGTGGGGGTAGTTACTGGCGAAGTTTGTGGTGGGGCATCAACTGCCTCCACGCTGATACTATAAACCTCATCACCCAGATAGACATTAAATGTTCTGACCCCGGATTCCTTTGGTGGTGTTTCTGCCGCTGCCAGCTTGCCTGCTTTTGCCTTGGCGACAAGCTCATTTTCGCGTCTTACATCATCCATAGTCTTTGCTTTTACTTCGGGGGGTGGGGTCTCCAAACCATACTTCCACCTCAGGAAACGCATCCCGGTAGTGGGATAGAGAGCATAGATGAGCACATCACCAATATCTTGAGCAATATCCTTGGTAGCCTCTTTGGCTTTGTCTAACTCTGGCTCGATGACATCAGCAGCCCGGCAGGTAACGGGGGTCTCTCCCCGTTCGTAGCCATTAAGCACTATTTTCTGAACCTCGGGGTCAATGGGGGCTGGTGGTTTACCGTAGAGTCCGTAAACATAGTCCTTTACTTGCCCCGATATCATTTTATATCTGCCAAAGAGAACATTCTGAACAGCTTGAATGCCTACAATCTGGCTGGTGGGGGTAACCAGAGGTGGGTAGCCTAGCTCTTTTCTAACTCGTGGTAGTTCGTTATATACCTCATCAATTCTATCCAGGGCATCAGCCTCTCGTAGCTGGCTAACTAGGTTGGTAGTCATGCCGCCGGGAATCTGGTGCATCAATACGCTGGTATCAATGACTGCCATCCTGGTATTATCCAGGAATTCCCGATACTTAGGGGCTATAGATTCAATATACTGTCCTAGTTTGAACAGGTGGGCTAAATCAAGTCCCGTGTCTCTAGGAGTTCCCCGAAGGGCGACTACAATCGGCTCAATGGCTGGTTGTGCCGAGCGTAAGGCGAAGGGCGCCAGCGCAGTATCAATAACATCTACCCCAGCCTCGATAGCCCTCAGGCAACTCATAGATGCCATGCCGCTAGTGTAGTGGGTATGTAGCTGCACCGGTATCTTTAATACCTGCTTGAGCGCTTTAATCAACTCATAGGCATCATCAGGGGCAATAAGTCCCGCCATGTCCTTGATACACAGGCTGTCTGCTCCCATATCTTGAAGGATGATAGCCTTGTTGACATAATAATCAATATTATAAACTGGGCCACCCATTTTGGGCTCGGTGAGTGAGTAACATAGTGAAAGCTGAGCGTGCTTACCGCATTCCTTGATTGCCTTCAAGCAGGTCTCAAAGTTGCGCTCATCATTAACGGCATCAAATACCCTGAAGATATCAATACCCACTTCGGCGGCATGATACACAAAAGCGGTAACCACATCGTCGGCGTAGTTACGATAACCTACCAGGTTCTGTCCTCTAAGCAACATTTGGAGAGGAGTATCGGGCATCAGCTTTTTCAGGATGCGTGGTCTGTCCCAGGGGTCCTCATTCAGGAACCGGGTAGGAACATCAAAGGTAGCTCCACCCCATACCTCCATAGAGTAGAACCCCGCTTTGTTCATCTCCTCGGCAATGCCTTCCATATCCTCGGTTCGCATTCGCGTCGCCAGCGAAGATTGATGTCCATCGCGAAAAGTAACATCTGTGATTTTTAGGGGATTCTCTATCATCTCTACTTAATCTGTTCCTTTGTAGTCAGCATTTGAGGGGGTTTGCTGTTCTGCCTGAATATAGGCAGTGATAGCACCCATAATGGCGACCATAAGTTCCCCATTATTTACCATATCTTCTTCGTTCGCCGCTTCACTTCTATCGCTACCAGCCTTTACCTGTTTTTCCAGCTTGCTTATTCCACTCAGTTTATTTTGTGTCGCCATTTAAGCTGTATATCTCCTGGTAAAATTTGAATATAGACATAGGTAAATATATCATATTGTCTGTTGTCTAGGCAAGTCTATTTCATAATATGCTAGGTTTCCTGCTGTAAGACTTGATAACTGCGGAAAGGGTGCTACAATATGGGTGAGATTTTAACAAGTAGCCTGAATTTTTGCAATGGTAGTGTAAACTGGAGAGGAAGGTCAATTGGGGAGTGAACCGGTAATGGTATATCTTGGTCTTGGCTCAAATATGGGAAACCGCCAGGACAATCTGGATAGGGCGTTGGATTTTCTGTCGCAAAGATTACGGATAGAAAAGGTTTCATCGGTATACGATACTGAGCCGGTAGGCAATATTAACCAGCCTCGTTTTCTCAACCTGGTGTGTCAGGTTTATACCAGGCTTGCCCCGGGTGAGTTACTTACTCTGGCTAAGGGCATTGAGAAAAAGCTGGGCAGGATATTTGGTAAACCTAATGCTCCTCGCCCTATTGATATAGATATCCTCTTTTATGGTGACCAGGTTATTAAGACTCCGGAGCTAATTATCCCTCACCCCAGGCTGACAGAGAGAGCCTTTGTTCTTATTCCTCTAGACGAGATTGCCCCTGACCTGGTGCATCCAGTAAATGGTAAGGCTGTTAAACAGTTGCTAAAAGGTATAACCGAGGTGCAGGGTGTCTTTAAATGGGAAAATGATTGAGGTGGATGATGTATCAAATATCTGTAGAACAACATTTTGACGTCGCCCACTTCTTGCGAGGTTATCACGGCAAGTGTGAGGCGTTGCATGGACATCGTTTCCGGGCAGTGGTAAAGGTAAAATCTTCCCGGCTTAATGATATAGGTATAGCCTGCGATTTTGTGGAGTTAAAGCAGCACTTAGGCGATATTCTATCCAGATTTGACCATACCTGTCTCAATGATGTGCCGCCATTTGATAAAATAAACCCTTCTTCTGAGAATATTGCTTCTACCATCTATAATGAACTCCAGACCAAGCTAGCTGAAGTCCCTGTTTCCCTCTCCTGTGTGGAGGTGTGGGAATCCCCTCAGAGTGGTGTAGCTTATAGCCCAGACTAATCGGTTATTTATGAACCTCACCCCCTTAAATATTTGTTAGCAACCTACCCCCTTTATCCCCCTCCCTTTGTAAGGGAGGGGGAGGGTTATTTTTGAAGGGGCTTCGCCCCTTCAAACTTCCCGTTTAGATTTCTTATTTTAATAATCCTATCTCCTTTTCCCATTGATAAGGGGGGGCTTGGTTATGTAGCAGAGGCTTCGCCCCTTCAGATTTTCTGATAT
>CAZTRJ010000061.1:0-5672 GCA_964616615.1 uncultured Dehalococcoidales bacterium | reverse complement strand
AATGCCCAAATAGGCTTCCATAGACTCTCCTTACGACAATGCTCGTTGCCAAAGGTTGAGATAATCTTAGACCAGAGTGCGTTGTTTGACAAGTGCTTGATTATTTATTTTGCCTAAATTCCTCTTTAACCTTGGCAACTATCTCAGGATTGGCAACCAGGTCAACAACGGTCATACTTAGAGCCTTAGCGGCATCAAGGAGACCACGGATACCTGCTTCTGAGGCGGCAGCCGAGGCAAACTGGGGGGAATGGGTTACTACTTCCATTGGAGCTATGGCTACTGAGGGGTGAATACTGGGCACTAGCTGGCTGACATTACCCATATCGGTGCTACCGAAGGCTTTACTGGGGTCGGAGAGTTTCATCTTGCGCCCCAGGGACTGCATATTCTGACTAAATAGTTGGGCTAGGGTTAGATTATTGCGCAGGGGAGCATAATGGATGTCTCCCCACTTATATTCCAGGCGGGCGCCGCTAGCAGTGGCGGCGCCAATAAAGCAGTTTATGACCCTCTGTTTTAATTCATCAAGGTAGGTATCATCCTCAGCCCGCACCAGAAAGGTTCCAGCACTGTGGGCGGGGACAACATTAGCTGCTTCTCCGCCATCGGTAATAATACCGTGGATACGGGCTTTATCCTTAATGTGCTGCCTGAGCGAATTAATGGCAGTAAACGAGTTTAGCATTGCCTCTAGGGCATTGACGCCAGCCTCAGGGCGGGCTGCGGCGTGAGCCGCTTTGCCGAAGAATTCAACCTGAAGAGCCAGGCAGGCAAGGCTTTGGGTGGTAGCGGTATCGTGTACCCCGGGGTGCACCATCATCGCTACATCCAGATGGTTAAAGGCTCCCCTGTCTGCCATTATTACCTTGCCCCCGTATAGCTCCTCAGCCGGTGTGCCAATGACCAGGATACTGCCCCCGCACTGGTCTATAGCTGGCTTAGAAGCTATCCCGGCACCAACGGCACTGACAGCTATTAGATTATGACCACAGGCGTGACCAAGGTTAGGTAAGGCATCATACTCAGCCAGGACAGCGATAGCTGGTTTCCCTTGTCCGTAGCTTCCCCTGAAGGCAGTCGGTAGCTCACAGATGCCCTGTTCTATAGAGAAGCCGTTTTCCTTCAGGTAATGGGTTAGCCACCTTGCTGCCTTGACCTCTTGGAAACCTAGCTCAGGGTTGGAGTGGATTTTCAGGCTCAGCTCACTGAGCTGGTGGCAGCGACTATCTATTTCGGCTATGACCGAGGCTTTTAATCTTTCTATATTCAACCTTCCCCCATTCTAACTAATTATTATAACTTGGTACTTATTATAGCTTGTTGCTTATTATAGCTTAACGCAGTCAGCATTTCTAGATTTTAACGTTGCTGTTTATATATACTATGGCTACTCGCAGGGGTTGTTTGGTAACTTATTCTTCCCACCCTCCCCCCCTAATCGCATTGGGGGGCCTGCGTCCCCAATTCCTCGCTTTCTATTTGGGGCTATAATATTTGTAGCTCTTCCAAGCAGTCTTATTGTTTTGGGGTTGCTATAGGGAAGCTTTGGCCGTTGCTATAGAGAAGGTGGAAGGGGCGAAGCCCCTTCCAAAATAATCTTTCCCCCTCATGCAAGGAATACATCTTCCTCTGTAGAGGGGGATTAAGGGGGTGAGGTGAATAAACAATTTCTATACTGTAGGCGGCTTGCATCTCAAGCTTGATTGTGATATACTGTTATTAACGAAGTTTGATTAGTTAAGTGGGTTCGCCCCACTTTTTTATTGTGCGGAGGTCTTAATCGAGATGAAGAGCGATTTCTTGATCGCTATTACCCAGCTCTCGGCGGAGAAGAACCTGCCTAAGGAGGTAGTTATTACCGCCTTAGAGGCAGCGCTGGTATCAGCCTATAGGAAGGATAATTTTGCTGCCAATCAGAATATCTCAGTTAAGATTAGTCCTACTACTGGCGAGGTTAAAGTATGGGCTGAGAAAGCTGTGGTTGAGCTACCTTTGGATAGTCGCTGCGAGATATCGTTGGATGAGGCGCGCCGAGTCAAGCCAGATGCGCAGATTGGTGAGACTATTGAGGTGGAGGCTACCCCGTCTAACGCTGGGCGAATTGCTGCTCAAACGGCAAAGCAGGTTATTCTACAGCGGCTTCATGAGGCAGAGCATAGCGCCATATTTGAGGAATATGCTGATAAGGAAGGTGATATCGTTATCGGGCTGGTGCAGCGTGTTGAGCCGAGGCAAATCTTCATCGATTTGGGTAGGACGGAGGCAGTGATGCCGGTGGTTGAGCAGATGCGTAGCGAAAGGTATCGGGTAGGCCAAAGGCTTAAGGTTTACCTTTTAGAGGTAGTTCGAACCAGCAAAGGACCTCGGGTGGTGGTGTCGCGTTCACACCCGAATTTACTTCGTCGGCTTTTTGAGCTGGAGGCACCTGAGGTTTTTAGTGGAGCCGTGGAAATAAAATCGATTGCTCGTGAAGCTGGCTATCGGAGTAAGGTAGCCGTAGCCGCCCACCAGGAGGGCATTGACCCCGTTGGTTGCTGTGTTGGATTGCGTGGTATCAGGATACAAAATATTGTCAGCGAGTTAAACGGGGAAAAGATAGATGTCGTTAGGTGGGACCCGGATGCCTCCGTCTTTATTGCTAATGCTCTTAGCCCAGCTCAGATATTAAGGGTTGACCTGGACGACGGGAATGGGGTAGCTACTGTCGTTGTTCCTGATAAGCAACTTTCATTGGCTATTGGTAAAGAGGGGCAGAATGCTAGACTCGCCACTAAACTCACCGGGTGGCGAATTGACATTAAGAGTGCCTCGGTGGATGAGGGAGAAAAAGCGGAGGCAGGTAAGCTTCTGGTCGAGACAGAAGGAGAGGCTGCGGGTGGTGAGGAGCTTCTTGGTGAAATACCACCTGTTCTGGAGCCAGCTCTGGTGTCGGCTGAGGCACCAGCTGCTGATACTACATTTACTCCCTCAGGGGTTCCTTTTGAACCGAAAGTAACGGTAGGCAAACCTAAGCTTCGGTTTGCTGAGGATATTTTGATATCGGCACCGGCTAAGCCTGGGGCTAAACCAAAGAAGAGGAAAAAGAAAGGGGCTCAGGGCAAGGAAGGTGCTGATGATGGCATCAGGCTAAAGAGAACACGCCGAGTGCCAGAAGTTGTTGAGGGTGATGAAGAGTAGTAGCCAGTCTCCTGTTCTAGTTAAGCATATACTGCAGCGGACTTGTGTAGCTTGTCGTAGGGTAAGACCTAAGCCAGAGTTGGTCCGCCTGGTGCGTATTCCTGATGGAAGCGTAAAGGTTGATGCCAGTGGTAAGGAGGCAGGACGTGGTGCTTATTTGTGTTCGGCACCGGAGTGTTGGCAGATTGGGCTAAAGGGTAATCGGCTGGAGCATGCTTTGCATACTCAGCTTACCCAGGACAACCGGGAGCAGCTTATTAGACATGGAAATGACCTGAAGGAGTCAATCAGTGGCGAAGGTGAGTAAACCGGGTGAAGTTGTAGAGCCCTCAGGCAAGAGGGTTAGTGAGGGTTCTTCATCACCAAAGGTAGCCTCAATTGAGATTTCCCACGCCCTAAGTGTGAGGCAACTGGCTGACCTGTTGCAGACTAGCGCCGTGGATATTATCAAACGACTGATGAGAAGTGGCATTATGGCTAATATTAATCAGGTCATTGAGTATGAAGCCGCCGCCACTGTGGCGGCGGACCTTGGTTTTGAGGCACATCTCAAGCCTCGGCCGGCGGAAAAGACAGCTGGTGTTATTGGTGAGATTAAGAGACAGCAACTCCAGGGCGCTGAACTTAGTGGTCTGCGACCGCGACCTCCGGTAGTTACTATTATGGGACATGTTGACCATGGTAAGACTAGGCTCCTTGATGCTATCAGGCAGGCTAATGTGATGGCTACTGAAGCCGGGAGCATTACTCAGCATATTGGTGCCTATCAAGTAGAGGTCAATGGGCAAAAGATTACCTTTCTGGATACCCCCGGTCATGAAGCCTTTACTGCTATGCGAGCTCGGGGAGCGCAGGTAACTGACATCACTATTTTAGTAGTGGCTGCTGATGACGGGGTAATGCCGCAGACCCTGGAGGCTATAGACCATGC
The DNA here is from genome assembly GCA_964616615.1 of uncultured Dehalococcoidales bacterium. Classification (GTDB taxonomy): domain Bacteria; phylum Chloroflexota; class Dehalococcoidia; order Dehalococcoidales; family DAOVUZ01; genus DAOVUZ01. The sequence goes on along the minus strand of CAZTRJ010000061.1, from coordinate 1,561 downwards.
CCGGGCGGCAGGGGTGCCTATTGTGGTCGCGATTAATAAAATTGATAAGCCCACTGCCAATCCTGAGCTGGTTAAGCAACAGCTAGCTGATGCCGGTTTGCTTATTGAGGGGTGGGGGGGCGATGTGGTCTGTGTTCTAGTTTCGGCTAAGGAGAAGGAAGGTATCTCTGAACTGCTGGAGAACCTTCTGGTTGTGGCTGAGATGGAGAACCTTAGGGCAAACCCATCTCGACCAGCGGTAGGGGTAGTTATTGAAGCCGGGATGGACAAGACTAAGGGACCATTAGCCACCGTGCTAGTTCATACCGGTAGCTTGAGGCTTGGCGATACGGTAGTGGTTGGTAGCACCTGGGGCAGGGTAAAAGCTATGTTTAATGATATGGGGAAGCGGCTGAGAAAGGCTGAGCCGGCAACCCCGGTTGAAATCCTCGGCTTGAATAGTGTGCCTCAAGTGGGGGATACCCTAATTACTGTAGCTGGTGAACGCGAAGCCAGAGCTTTAGTACAAGAGCGCCAACTAGAAACGCAGCAACCGCCTTCACGATTGCTAAAATCGGTAAGCCTTGATAATCTCTTTGACCAGATAAGTGCCGGACAGGTAAAAGAGCTTAATATTATTCTCAAGACTGATGTTCAAGGCACTATTGAACCGATAAGAAGCTCTTTGGAACGATTGGGAACGGAGGAAGTTCGGGTTAGAATTATCCATAGTGGTAGTGGCAATATTACTGAGAGTGATGTTATGTTAGCTAGTGCCTCTAAAGGGCTTATTATTGGTTTTGGTTGTAGTGCTGAGGCCGGAGCGCGGCGATTGGCTGATGTGGAAGGTATCGACATTCGTTACTATGATGTGATTTACAATCTGGTAGAAGATGTGGACAAGGCACTCAAAGGTATGTTGGAGCCATCTTATATTGAGGTTATTGATGGGCGGGCTGAGGTAAGGGCTGTCTTCTCCAGCGGGAAAACGGGAAAAGTAGCTGGTGTTTATGTTATCGAGGGTAGGGTAGGTCGTGGCGCCTCGGTTAGGGTGTGGCGTCAGGAGCAGGTGGTGTGTCAATCTGTTGTTAGTAGCCTGAGACGCTTTAAGAATGATGCTAAGGAGGTAGCCGTTGGCTACGAGTGTGGCGTGGGTATCAAGGATTTTGAAGAGTTTCAGGTTGGTGATATATTGGAATTCTTCAGGGAGGAGAAAGCTGGCTAAGGAGGAATGATTATGGCATATCGTATTGAGCGGGTGAACAGTCTTCTTCGCCAGGAAATTAGGGCGTTACTTCAACGCCAGGTCAAAGACCCACGACTTGACCATTTTGTTTCTGTGACCGAGGTTTCCACCTCTCCTGACCTCAAGCATGCTAAGGTATTCATAAGTTGCCTGGGTAGCGAGCAAGAAATCAAGGAAACACTAAGGGTATTAACTGCTGCTTCAGGTTTCCTCCGTAACGAGTTGGCTAGGCGTCTGAGGTTGCGACGCATTCCTGAGCTGAGCTTTCAGTGGGATGCTTCTATTGAGCAAGGAGCCCACCTCTTGCGGCTAATTGACCAGGTTAGTGCCGACAAT
>CAZTRJ010000060.1:0-5731 GCA_964616615.1 uncultured Dehalococcoidales bacterium | reverse complement strand
TTACTGGAGAACGATACCGAGAACTATAAGGTATTAAAGGCAGTTCACAAATCTCTAAAGAAACACGGGATATTTATTCTCACTACTTTGAATCTTTTTCGAGATGCTAAATTCGACCCCATGACATGTCGCGTGGAAATGGAAATGGAAATAACTAAAAAAGACGGGCAAAAAAAGACACTCATATGCAGTGACCGCAGTTATTCATTTCCAGAGCTGAAATGGGTATTAGAACAACATGGTTTTGAGGTGCTACTGGGAGCCAATCCTTTTAGCAAAGAGCCAATAGAGTATGGCCCTATGGAGTTTATGGTGGTGAGTAAAAAACTCTGATGGCTAGGAGGTAAAATGGCTGACAAAGAAAGATTGGATATGTTCTGCTACCAATGTGCTCAAACGGCAAGAGGAACCGGTTGCACGGTAAAAGGGGTATGTGGGAAGGAAGCTACTGTTGCCCGCCTGATGGACAACCTATTAATCTCTAGCAAAGGGATGGCAGCCTATTTATACCATGCCCGGGAGCTGGGATACACCGATACCGAGGTAGATGCCTTTTTGGAGCGAGCCTTCTATGCCACATTCACCCAGGTCAACTATGACCCGCAAGACCTGGTTAGACTGGCTGTTGAGGGCGGTGAGATGAATATAAGGACAATGAAGCTTCTCAAAAAAGCCCATAACGAGACATATGGAGAGCCAGAGCCTACACAGGTAGAGACAGGGACGGTAAAAGGGCGTGGCATTATTGTCACCGGACACGGACTGAAGGCGCTGGAAGAACTGCTGAAACAGACAGAAGGAAGCGGGATAAATATCTACACCCATTCCGAACTTCTGCCCGCCCACGGATATCCCGGTCTGAAAAAGTATAAGCACCTAGCGGGTAATTTGGGAAAGTCATGGCAGGACCAAAAGAAACTATTCTCCCAATATCCCGTAGCTATCCTGGGAACATCAAACTGCGTCCTCCTCCCCAGGGAAGAGTATAGAGATAGAATGTTTACTACCGGGCCGGCAAGGCTGCCCGGCGTGCCACACATTACCGGCTATGACTATGCCCCGGTGATAGAGAAAGCCAAATCGTTGCCAGAACTAGAAGAGAAACAGGGCGAAGTTACCCTCACCACTGGTTTTTCTAAATCGGTCGTTCTCTCCTTAACAGACAAGATTAAGCAACTGGTGGAGTCAGGCAAAATTCGTCACTTCTTCCTGGTGGGGGGCTGTGATTCGCCGCTTAAGAAGGGAGAGTATTACCGGGAGTTTGTGCAAAAATTGCCATTAGATACCATCATCCTAACCCTTGCCTGTGGCAAGTTCAGGATAAATGACCTGGCTCTGGGTGAGATAGAGGGCATCCCCAGACTGATTGACCTGGGACAGTGTAACGACTCCATCGTTGCCATAGAAATAGCACAGGCACTGGCTGAGCTATTTAGCGTAGAAATTAATGAGCTTCCGCTTACCCTGGTGTTGACCTGGATGGAGCAAAAAGCTGCTGCTATCCTGTGGAGTCTGCTAGCCTTGGGAATCAAAGGTATATATTTGGGACCTATCCTCCCCGCCTGGGTAAATGACGACATCCTCAAAGTATTAAGAGAAGCCTATGATTTGCGACTCATTGGTGACCCCGAAGAAGACATTAAGCAAATTCTAGAAGTATAGTTCGGAAAGAGAAACCATAAGGAGAGTCAAAGAGAGGCGAAGCCTCTCTTATATAACCAGTTCCCCTTCCCCTAGAATAGGAAGAGGCATTCCTTGCATGAAGGGGATAAAGGGGATAGGGTTAATAAATAATAGGAAAAACCTATGCTTGACCTGAAATTTATCCGGGAAAACATAGACCTGGTGCGACAGGCTATAGAACAACGCCATGATAGTGCCCCGCTGGATGAAATCCTGCACCTTGACTCGGAGCGTCGCCAGAGGATTCTTGAACTGGAAAGCTTGAGGCACGAAAGAAAAGAGGCTTCCCGGGAAAGAAAAACGGACCAGGAAACGGTGGAAGAAGGGCGTGACCTGCGTGCCATGATAAGAGGGCTGGAAGAAGAGGCGAGAAATCTGGATAACCAACTGGAGGAACTGCTGCTTCAGGTGCCCAACATCCCCCACCCCGATGTCCCAGTGGGTAAGGATGAAAAGGATAATGTTGTAATTCGCTCCTGGGGAGAGCCTAAGAGCTTTGATTTCCCGCCAGCCCCCCACTGGAAGCTGGGTGAATCTCTGGGTATCATTGACTTTGAACGGGGGGTAAAGCTATCAGGCACCCGCTTCTATGTGCTCAAGGGGGCAGGCGCTCACTTGCAAAGAGCCATTATTTCCTTTATGCTCGACCTCCACACCACTGAGCACGGCTACCAGGAGGTATACCCACCATTTATGGTCAAGCGGGAATGCATGGTCGGCTCGAGCAATCTGCCTAAATTTGCCGATAACCTGTATCATGATGAAGAGGATGACCTCTGGTTCGTGCCTACGGCTGAGGTGCCAATCACCAATCTGCACCGTGACGAAACCATACCGCCCGGAATCCTGCCCCTCTATTATGTCGCCTACACCGCCTGCTTTCGTCGGGAAAAAATGTCGGCAGGCAAGGATACCCGGGGTATAAAACGGGGACACCAGTTTGATAAGGTGGAGCTATATAAATTCACCGAGCCATCCACCTCTGACCAGGAGCTGGAGAAACTGGTTAACGATGCGGAACAGGTTTGCCAGAAGCTGGAGCTTCCCTACCGAATTTTACAGCTCTGCACTGCCGATTTAGGCTTTGCCTCAACCAAATCCTACGACATTGAAATGTGGGCACCGGGCTGTGGTGAGTGGCTGGAGGTAAGCTCGTGCTCCAACTGCACTGATTTTCAAGCCCGGCGAGCCAACATCCGCTACCGCCCCTCCCCCGACGCCAAGCCCCAGTTTGTCCATACCCTCAACGGCTCAGGTCTAGCACTGCCCCGGGTCATGATTGCCATAATAGAAAACTACCAGCAGGCTGACGGCAGTATCTTAATCCCCGAAGTCCTCCAGCCCTATATCGGGCAAAAGGTAATTAGGTAGGGGCTTATCTACTATGTCTATCTATTTTGAAAAAACCACTTCTCTCGCAGTGAGGTATTTGACGCCTGTAACCCAAACTCTTTATACTAACATCTTAAAGGGATAAAAAATTATAAAATACTACTGAAAACACAATTTTTAACAGTTAATTAAAAAGGAGAAATTATGAATTCTGAAAGTTCAATACGAGTAGCGGTCTTCGTCGATGGCAGCAACCTATACTTTGCAATTAGAGACGGACTGCATCGGCAGGACATCATTGATGTTGAAAAGCTGACTAAGAAATTGCTCAGGGGACGCCAATTAGTGCGTATTTACTATTACCATGTCCCCAGGCTTGAAGGTGAGTCCGAAGCGGCAAGACGGCACCAGGCATTCCTGGACCGCCTTAACTATGTGGACTACCTCCAACTCAGACTGGGCAGGCTTGTTCCCCGACCAATCAAACTCCACTGCCAATCCTGCGGCAAAGATATTGAGCATACAACACATACTCAAAAGGGAGTAGATACCAGGATTGTCGTGGATATGGTAGGTTTAGCCCTTCTTGATGCCTATGATGTCGCTATTCTAGTTTCAGGTGATGCTGACCTGGCTGAGGCAGTTAACTTTATTAAAGAACATACGCGCAAGCATGTGGAAAATGCATGTATTATGTGGCGAGGATGGGCTAAAAATCTCAGAGAGGCGGCAGATGTGCGCGTCCGCCTTAGCGAAGAGTTTCTAGCCGATTGCTGGGTAGAGGAGGAAGAAGCAAATAAATAACCCGCTCCTGGCAGTACAGTAGCGGGTTACTTAATAACCCTCTGTTGACAGAACAACAGAGAGTCGTTCAATTTGTATTTAACATTATAGCACTGTTGTCAATACCCTTAACCACCAATTACAAATATTCATTTACCGAAAGAGTTTAGCAACAAGCTAGTCCCAAACTGCTAAGGAGGGGTGTCCGAGTGGTTTATGGTGACGGTCCTGAAAACCGTTCTCGCTATATTGGCGAGCGTGGGTTCGAATCCCACCCCCTCCGCCACTAATGCGGCTCAACAGAGACACCGCTTAACATAGCCAGACCCATAGGATTTAGCACATACCCCCCGATGTAGGGCTTAACCAGAATATAATTTTGACCAAACCATAAAGGTAAACAGGCAGCATCCTCAACCAGCCTTTGCTCAGCTTGCTGATATAATGCCAAGCTCAAATTACTATCCTGCTCCACACCCGCCATCTCCAGCAGAGTATCTACCTCCGGGTCGCTATACTCGCCATAGTTATTATCGCCACCGCTGTAAAACAAAACCTCCAGAAAATCCTGCGGATGCGGGTAATCAGCAATCCAGCCGGTATAGAACATCTCGTCCTTCTCTTGCTTGAGGTGATAAAGAAATCTCTGCGGTTCTATCTGTCTTACCGTTACTTCTACCCCCAGGTTCTGTTGCCACTCATAGATGATGGCTTCCAGCCCTTGCGATATTAATCCTCCCCTCCCAGCGATAGTAATGGTAATAGGTGGCAACTCGGATACATCACCATAGCTGGAGGCAGCAATTAACTCTCTTGCCCTATTTACATCATAATCCAGCCCCGACAAATTCTCATGGTAGCCGGGCATGCCTGGCGGTAAGATACCATCCGCCGACTGCACCATATCCCTGAATATTAGAGACACCAGCTTATCCTTATCAATAGCCTGGGAGAAGGCGCGGCGAATATTAACATCATCAAAGGGGGGCTGGGCAGTATTAAAGCCAATGTAGTAGAAGCTCAGCTCAGGGACTACTGCCAGTTCCTGGTAAAAGGGACCCGCCTCGTCACTAACCCTATCAATGTAATGAATATAGACATCGGTAACATCAATTTCACCCGTCTCATACAAATTCATCGGCACACCAGACCATAGATGAAAGGTAACGAAATTGACCCCAGCCAGCTCTCCGTAGTAAAGCTCATTCCTCTCCAGCACCAGCAAACTATCCGCCTCCCACTGACTGAGCTTAAACGGACCGGTGCCATTGGGACTGTGCCACCACTCCCCTCCCGATTCCACATTGGCTCTATCCACGACAAAGGCAGTGGAATAGGTCAGCTTGGGTAAGAAATAGGATTTAGGCGCATCTATAGTTACTTCAAGGGTGTAGTCATCAATAACCCTGACCCCGCTAATCTCCTCAGCCTCACCAGCTATTACCTCCTTCACCCCGATAATATCACCCAGATAGGTGGCTGCTGTCAGTGAGCCGGTAGTCGGGTCACAGGCACGCTGCCACGAATACTTAAAATCCTCAGCCTTAACCCCCCTGCCATCATGAAAGCTAACATCATCTCGCAGGTAAAAGGTATAGGTCTTGCCACCATCACTAATCTGCCAGCTCTGCGCTATATCTGGCGCCGGCTCCAGGTTGTCATCAAGGCAAACCAAGCCACTAAATAGCTGCGTTATATACTGGTGGGAGGTCATTTCACCGGCAACCGCCGGGTCAAGGGTCAACGGGTCAATACCATACAGATTAAGAACTGTTTCCTGCTCCGACTGGCAACCAATAGGCAAGTAGAGCACCAGCAGACTGCAGAGCAATATTATTGAAAGCAGGGTATACAGGACTCTTTTCATCTAAGCTCACTCTCTCCCCATCTAATAGCTAGCCTATGCCGAAACAATTCCCCAATCTTTGTAGCC
>CAZTRJ010000059.1:0-6274 GCA_964616615.1 uncultured Dehalococcoidales bacterium | reverse complement strand
GAGGTGGTTTTGGTGAACTCCTGCTGGAGAGACTGCTGGCTGATATTCTACCCCACGATAATTACTCACTTCAATATAGGTTTCAAAATGGTGAGACGGTGGACGCCGTTATCCGAATTGGCGGAAATTTAGTCCCCATTGATTCCAAGTTCCCTTTGGAAGATTTTGAGCGAATGATTACCGCAGAATCTGAACAGGAGCAACTAGCCTTACGAAGGCAATTCACTCGCACGATTAAAAGGCATATTGATGATGTAACCAAGTATATTCTGCCTGATGAAAATACATTTGACTTTGCCCTGATGTATATTCCGGCAGAAAATGTCTATTATGAGACAATACTTCGTGGCCAACTTGAAGAGAGTGAGATATACTCTTATTCCCTGCAAAAGAGGGTTATCCCGGTGTCACCGAATAGCTTTTATGCCTATTTACAGGTTATTATACTGGGGCTAAAAGGATTGCACATTGAGAAAACCGCTGGTGACATCCTGGGGCATCTGGAGCGTCTACAAGGTGAACTTGTGGATTTTCAGGGTGACTACGATATACTGGGGGGACATATTCGGCATGCGGCAGCAAAGTATGAGGAGGCGGCAACGAAATTGACCAGACTTGGTGACAAGTTGCAACTTGCCGGTGAAACTCCTGTTGAAAAATTACCGGAAAAGGATAATGAGACAGGCAATAAGGAAGCGTAGCCGATGAACCGAACCAGGGGCTTTGTTAATCTCAATCAGTTTAAGTCGGGCAGGGCGATAAAGCGGCTCAAGAAGGTTGCCGATAAGCATAGGTTGAAAGGGCGCCGAGGAGGCAAGTAATGACTTGGCTGCCAGTATGGACGGGCTGAGTATTTACTGTTGCCGCTTTGCCAATAGCCGTAGCAAGTGCTAGAATTGCCCTTGGTAAATGAGTCTGGGGTAAAGTTGTCTGGGATTTAACCTAAATCCCATTAATCAGCAGAAAGCAGGTTATGGTCGTGCACAGAGTTGGTGTTCTCTACCACCCAAGGGTTGAAGCTGCCTGTACTCTGGCTAAGAAACTACAGGAGTTTTTAGCCGGCAGTGGTGTTTCTGTCTGGATATGTTCGGCGTGGGAGGGGGAGAAAGCCAGGGCTCAGGTAGATGATACCGATTTGATTCTCAGTGTCGGTGGTGATGGCACTATTTTGCGGGCGGCTCAGGCGGTGGTTCCCGGCTCAACCCCTATTACCGGCATAAATCTAGGTAAGCTAGGGTTTATGACTGAACTCAGCGCTGATGAAGCTATGGATAAGCTGCCTGTCTTGCTGACGGGGGAGGGTTGGATTGATGAGCGGGCTATGCTTGAGGCAGAGCTTGTAGCTACAGGCCAGGAGGGCGAGCCATCCCGTATGTTTTATGCGTTGAATGATGTGGTGGTGGCGCGGGGGGCAATAGCTCGGGTAGTCTATGTAGAAGCCAGTATCAATGGTGAGCCACTCACTACCTATAAGAGTGATGGGGTAATTGTGGCCACAGCCACTGGTAGCACCGGTTACTCACTGTCGGCTGGTGGGCCTATACTGTATCCGCAAGCTAAGGAGTTCTTGCTGTTGCCAATATTGCCTCACCTCAGTTTAGCTTACCCTATGGTATTACCGTCCACAGCAGTAGTTAAGCTGCGTATTGCTACCGTTCATCAGGCGACACTGAGTATTGATGGTCATATAAATCTACCATTGTCAACTGGGACTACGATTACGGTAAAGCACAGCTCTAACAAGGCTCGATTCCTAAGAATTCATCCCGAGTCCTTTTTCTATAGCTCCCTGGAGCAGAGGTTGAAAGGAAGGCAGTAGTTTGAATCCGGTGGAAAAAGCCAGAATTAGTGATGTACCCCAGATGCATAAGTTGATTAACTACTTTGCTGATAAGGATGAGATGCTAGCCCGTCCGCTGAGCGAAATATATGAAAATATCAGGGATTACTTTGTGGTTAGGGAGGGTGAACGAGTAATTGCCTGTGCGGCACTGCATGTTAGCTGGTCAGATCTAGCTGAGATAAAGTCACTGGCGGTAGCTGAGGATAGCCAGGAGCAGGGGATTGGTGCTCAACTGGTGGAAGCCTGTCTCAGGGAAGCCAGGGAGCTTGGTATTATCACCGCCTTCTGTCTGACCTACAAACCAGGCTTTTTTGAGCAGTGTGGCTTTTCTCAAGTAGAAAAAACGGAGTTACCACACAAGGTCTGGGGTGAGTGTTACCGCTGCCCCAAGTTCCCTAATTGTGATGAGGTAGCTCTTATTTATCACTTAGAGGTTTAACTTGACGGTGGAGGAGACACTATCCAGCCAGCTAATCTATGATGGGCGAGCGGTAAAGTTGCGGGTTGATACCGTCAGGATGGCTGGTGGCAGGGAAACCACGCGGGAGGTTGTGGAGCATAGTGAGTGCGTGGCTATTGTAGCTATTGATGCTGATGATAATGTCCTGCTGGTTAGTCAATTTCGCAAGCCGGTAGAGAAGGAGCTGCTGGAGATACCGGCTGGTGGCATTGAACCTGGTGAGGACCCGGTGACTACTGTTCGCCGTGAGTTGCGCGAGGAGACAGGTTACCTGCCAGCAAAAGTGGAGAGGTTAGGTGGCTTCTACTCTACCCCTGGTTACGGCACTGAATACCTTTACCTGTATCTAGCTACTGACCTTACTCCCAGCCAACTATATGCTGAGGATACCGAGAGTATTACATTAGTTCGGGTGCCGATTAGCCAGATTACCAGTCTTATTGCCTCAGGCAAAATTTGCGATGCCAAGAGCATCGCTGGCTTGCTTACCTTCCTTGAGCATCAGAAAGGACAACGAGGGGCTACCTAACCCCACTTCAATATTTGCCCACCCAGAAGGTGCATATGGAGATGGGGCACCAGTTGCCCGCCTTCCTTCCCGCAGTTAATTACCAGGCGATAGCCACTCTCAGCAACACCGTGCTCCCTTGCCAGTTGATTGGCAACCTTGACCATATGCCCGATAAGTGGTGCTTCGGCATCAGTTAGGTGCAGGATGGAAGGGATATGCTTTTTAGAGACGATAAGCAGGTGGGTAGGTGCTATAGGATTGATGTCGTGGAAAGCAATCACTTCCTCATCCTGATACAGGATGTTGCTGGGTATCTCACCAGCCACAATCTTACAGAAAATGCAGTCCATTTTTATTTATTCCCCTCTGCTATTGTTTATCTACCTCACCCCCTGTATCCCCCTCTCCTTCAAAGGAGAGGGGGAGGGATTTGAGGGGAAGGGGCTTCGCCCCTTCCACCTTCCCCCAATAAACGACCTCGGTTTTGTTAGGTATGGCTTGACTCCTTTAGTTTTTCAATCACGGCGTCAGCTACCTGGGCATGGGGGATATCGGGCTTCATATCATAGGTAACATTCTTACCTTCAGCGATAACCTGGGCGATGGCATTTTCCAGCCTATCAGCGTTTTTTGTCTCTCCCAAGTGGCGGAGCATCATCACTCCCGAGAGCATCATGGCCATGGGATTGACCTTATTTTGTCCAGTATATTTAGGGGCGCTGCCGTGTGTTGGCTCAAAGATAGCTATGTCATCGCCTAAATTGGCTCCCGGGGCAACACCCAGTCCCCCCACTATCCCGGCGCATAAGTCGGAGATTATGTCCCCGTAAAGATTGGGCGCCACTATTACATCAAACTGTTGCGGACTTTTTACCAGTTGCATGGTCATGTTATCTACAATTCTATCCTCAAATTCAATGTCAGGATACTCTGGGGCAACCTCTCTGGCTATGGCTAGGAACAGCCCGTCAGAGAATTTCATAATGTTGGCTTTATGTACTGCGGTTACCTTCTTTCTTCTATAGGCACCGGCATATTCAAAGGCAAACTTGACAATTCTCCGACTACCCGTCTCCGAAATCATTTTTAGACTAAAACCCGAGTCTTCCCTGATAGCTTCCCCCTTTGTCTCGGCGATTAGGTTGATAATCCTGGCGGCTTCGGAAGTTCCTTTCTCAAACTCGATGCCGCTGTAGAGGTCTTCGGTGTTCTCTCTCACCACTACCATATCTACATCTTTAAATGGAGTTGGCACTCCGGGGTAAATTTTGCAGGGACGGAGACAGGCATAGAGGTCTAACCCCTTACGCAGCGCCACGTTAACGCTTCTAAAACCGGAGCCTACCGGGGTGGTAACCGGACCCTTAAGGGCGACCTTGTTTTTTCTGATGGATTCAAGTACCTCTTCCGGAAGCGGTGTGCCCAACTTGTCCTGGATATCGGCACCGGCATAGGCTAAATCCCAGTGGAAGGCAACCCCGGTTGCTTCCAGAACCCTTTTCGTCGCTTCGGTAATCTCAGGTCCAGTTCCATCTCCGGGGATAAGGGTAATGCCATAAGCCATCAATATATCTCCTTCAGTGAAAGTAAAGTCCTAGCAAATTATTGAAAGATTTACTTTATTTTCTTTATAATATCACTCAGCCTCACTGGCTTAAATTTAGTTACATCAACACTCACGTTAATTCTCATATTCTGAAAATCTATAAATGGGCTTTTATCATGTGTATGACCATGAATTACCCATCCATTCCAATTATGCAAATAACGTGGATTGTGAATCAGCTTAAAATATAAATCACCAACATGAATTACCGTTTCTCTAAAACCTCTCTTATCGTGACTTCCCCTCAAATATACAATATGTCCCCTCAACTGTTTAAACCAAAAACTAGCGGATCTTGAACCTCTACCGAATGCCATATCCCCAAGAAAATACACCAAACTGTCATCTCTTACCATCTTATTATAATTTTTAAGTATAGTTTCATTCATTTGCTCAACACTTTTGAATGGACGATGACAATACTTAATTATATTTTTATGATCAAAGTGCGGATCACTGAATAAAAATGTATTTCCAGGATCGATCCCCAAATTTTCTCCCAGCCTAGCTTAAACAAATTAAGCCAGTCCAACTAGCTTTACTAGACTAATTATGTCATAGCCTAAAATCACCATACTTCTTAATATAGGGGATAAGCCCGCCTTCATCAAGGATATGGAGCATCACCTCGGGAATTTGGTTAAAGGTGAGCTGGTTACCATTGGTTATGTCGTTAACGGTGCCTGCTGCCAGGTCCACCTCCAGCTTATCCCCATCGTCAATTTTATCGGTATTGCATATTAATACCGGAAGTCCCAGGTTGATAGCGTTTCTAAAGAATATTCGAGCTACCGATTTAGCCAGTATAGCACTTACCCCTGCCATCTTGATAACCAGGGGGGCATGCTCCCGGCTGGAGCCAAGACCGAAGTTAGCACCGGCAACGATGAAATCCCCTGCCTTTACCCTGGAAACGAAGGTGGGGTCAGCATCTTCCAGGACATGTTTTGCCAGCTCGGGGAGGTCGCTTCTCAGATGAGCCAGCCGTCCCGGGGTAATGTGGTCGGTAGAGATACTATCGCCGAATTTGAAGGCTTTTCCCTTGAGCATCTATATTACCTCTCTGGGGTCGGTGATTTCACCGGCAATAGCTGTCGCCGCCGCTGTTGCTGGGCTACCTAGGTAGATAAAGGCTTCAGGATTGCCCATTCGCCCCTTGAAGTTTCGGTTAGCCGTGGACAGGCACGATTCTCCGTTACCGAGGACTCCCTGATGCAGACCGAGGCAGGCCCCACAGCCTGGGGGCAGGATAGCACCTCCGGCTTCAATTAGACTTGGGATATAGCCCGCCTTAATTGCGGCTAGCAGAACCTGTCGTGATGCCGGGGCAATTATAAGCCTGGTTTCAGGGTGGCATTTCTTCCCCTGCAAAATGCCAGCCGCTACCGCCAGGTCTTCCAGGCGTCCATTAGTGCAGGTGCCAATAAATACCTGCTGGATTTTGGTTCCCTTAACCTCCCTGACCGGGGCAATATTATCTACAGTGTGGGGCTGGGAAACTACGGGCTCAAGATTAGCCACATTGATATTGATGGTCTGTTCATAGCTGGCATCGGCGTCGGGGAAGATAGGCTGGTAGTGGTTACCTCGCCCCTGGGAGGCTAGATAATCCTCGGTGGTTTTATCGGCGGCAAAAAGCCCAACTTTAGCCCCAGCCTCTACCACCATATTAGCTATGGTAAAGCGTTGCGACATAGACATTGTATTTACACTGTCACCACTGAATTCCAGTGCTTTATAGGTAGCACCCTCGGCTCCAATCTGCCGGACAAGATAAAGAATGAGGTCTTTAGCATAGACACCGTCAGGGCAGTAACCTGAGACCACTACCTTAATACTCTTCGGGACTCGGAA
>CAZTRJ010000058.1:0-6350 GCA_964616615.1 uncultured Dehalococcoidales bacterium | reverse complement strand
CTTGATAAGGGGAAGGGGGATAAAGGGGGATGGGGTTGCTATAAAATCTAAAAGGGGTGAGGTTGACAAACAATCTCGGTCTAAAAATTACCAGGAGGTATAAAGGTGACAACCAGAATCGGAATCAGTGGCTTTGGTCGGGTAGGAAGATTAACCCTCAAGGCAATTAACCAACACCATAACGGCAAACTTGAAGTAGCGGCTATCAATGACCTTACTGATACCAAAACCAATGCCCACCTATTAAAATGGGACAGCACCTATGGTCCCTATCCAGGTAAAGTAGAAGCCACCGAGGATTCAATTATCGTTGATGGTAAAGAGGTAAAAGTGCTAGCCGAACGCAATCCAGGTAACATCACCTGGCAGGACTATGGCGTAGATATAGTAATAGAGTCAACCGGGCTATTTACCGATGCCACCAAAGCCGCCGCTCACCTACAGGGTGGTGCCAAGAAGGTGCTTATTTCCGCCCCAGCCCGTAATGAAGACATAACCATTGTCCTCGGTGTCAATGAAAACCACTATATCCCGGACAAGCATAACATTATATCCAATGCCTCCTGCACTACCAACTGCATTGCGCCTGTGGTCAAGGTATTACATCAATGCTTCGGAGTAAACAAGGGGTTAATGACCACCATTCATGCCTACACCAATGACCAGAAAATCCTGGACATGTTTCACCGTGACCTGCGCCGGGCTCGAGCTGCCGCCCTGAACATTATCCCTACCACCACCGGCGCTGCTAGAGCCGTAACCCAGGTCATCCCTGAACTCAAAGGCAGAGTTCATGGATTAGCCTTCAGGATTCCAGTAGCCACTGTCTCTATTGTTGACTTTGTCGCTGACTTAGACCAAGAGGTTACTGTGGAACAGGTCAACCAGGCTTTCCAGGCAGCCGCTGATGGACCTTTAGCCGGCATACTAGAGTATTGCCAAGAGGAGCTGGTCAGCATGGATTTTAAGGGTAATCCTGCCAGCTCTATAGTCGATGCCCCCAGCACTATGGTCATCGGCGGCAATATGGTCAAGGTGCTTGCCTGGTATGATAATGAATGGGGCTATAGCTGCCGCTTAGCCGACCTGGCTACTTATGTTGCTGATAAAGGGTTATAGCCTGCCACAGGCATTCTCACTACTAGCAGGGATTGACATTGTCATACGATATGTATAGAATAACTAAGGTAATGCAATAACGAGGTGAAAGATGAAACTCGTGGTTATAGGTTTTGGACAATGCGGCTGCAGGATTGCTGATGAGTTCGCCCGACTAAATAGACGGGCGCAGAGCCATCGCGGGGTTGAGATAACTCCTGGCGTCTTTGCCGTAAATACCGATGCTGCTGATTTAAGCGGGCTAACCTGTATAAGTCCCGACTATCAGCATAGAATCCTCATCGGAGGCAGAAAGACTGGCGGTCACGGTGTAGGCAAGATAAATGAACTGGGTGCCGAGATAGCCAGAGAAGATGGTGATAAGGTTGTAGATGCCATAAGAACCGCCCGACATTTCTTTGAGAGTGATGCCTTCTTGCTGGTTGCTGGAACTGCCGGCGGCACCGGCTCCGGGGCAATATCAATAATGACCCAACTCATAAAAGAGCGTTACATGGATAAACCAGTATATTGCCTTGTTGCCCTCCCCTTTGAGCATGAAGAAACCACTGAGGAAAGAACCATTTATAATTCAGCCACCTGCCTTAAATCTATCAACTCAGTAGCAGATGCCATATTTCTTATCGACAATCAAAGGTATATCAGGAAAGATTCCTCATTGAGAAATAACATTAGTAAAATTAATAGCATGATAGTCGAACCATTCTATAACCTGCTCTGTGCCGGTGAAGAGAAAAAGTCGAAATACATCGGGGCGAGAATACTTGACGCCGGGGATATAATACAAACCCTGGTTGGGTGGACAGTACTAGGCTACGGCAGAACGCAGCTATCATCATTCAAGCTTCCCGCGCTGCTATCGCCTAATTTCAGGAAGAAGAGCACCGAGACCCACAAGGGGATTCATGCCATGGACGAGGCACTAAGTGAGCTATCACTCAAGTGTAACCCTATAGATTCAGGCAGAGCACTATATCTCCTCTCAGCTCCACCCAAGGAAATAAATATGGACCTCATCAAGGAACTTGGAGACTATCTAAAAGACATAGCCTCACAGGCAAGCCTAAGGAACGGTGATTACCCCAGGGAGAAAGGGGCTCTGGATGTTACTGTAATCCTGTCTGAACTTAAGGATGTAGAAAAACTCAGGAAATACTACTCTAAATCAGCAACCTTTATCCAGGAGTCCAAAAAGAGGCGCGAAGACCTTCAGAGCAAACTCAAAGGGATAGATGACGCATCAAGTGATATACCCTCATTACTGTAATTAGCCAATCTAAGCCTATTTTCCAGCTTTACCACTCAAGATAAGTAACCGGTTATACCCTTATCTAGGTAAAGCTGGTATTGGTTTAATAACCCTCATCCTCCGATATTTAAAAACCCCCTTTGGAAACCAGATAATTATAGAGTATAATTAAACCGAACGAGGATGACTTCTCAAGTCTTTTATCGTAAGTGGCGACCCCAAACCCTGGCTGAGGTAGTCGGTCAGGAACAGGTAACTCAGACACTACACAATGCCTTGAGTAGCGGCCGTGTATCTCATGCCTACCTTTTTTGCGGTCCACGAGGAACAGGGAAGACCAGCACCGGGCGCATTCTGGCTAAGGCGGTGAACTGTGTTACTGATGGCAAAGGTGAGCCGTGCAACACCTGTCCTATGTGTCAGGCGATAACCGAGGGCAGGGCTTTAGATGTCATCGAAATTGATGCCGCCAGCAATCGGGGCATTGACGACATCCGGGAACTCCGCGAAAGAGTCAACTATGCCCCCAATCAAGCCCGCTATAAAGTTTATATTATTGATGAAGTTCATATGCTCACCGAACCAGCCTCTAACGCCCTGCTCAAAACCCTAGAGGAGCCACCACCACATGTTATCTTTGTCCTGGCTACCACCGAAGCCCATAAAATCCTGCCCACCATCATGTCACGATGCCAGCGCTTTGATTTCCGCCGTCTCTCCCTGGCAGATGTAGTTTCAAAACTAACCCGTATTTGCAGTCTAGAAGGCATTCATATCGAGCCTGAGGCACTGCGACTGGTGGCTAAGGCAGCCACTGGTAGCCTGCGAGATGCCGAAAACCTGCTGGAACAGCTAACTGCCCACTATGGTTCTGAGGTTGAGCTTCATCAAGTTCAGACCCTCCTCGGTATCACCGGCGACTGGCGAGTGAGAGAACTGGTAAAGCATATCGTAAATAATGATGTTTCCGCCGGCATAACCACCATAAACAGTGTCAATAGTGATGGTCTGGATTTAAAGCAATTCAATCGGGAACTGGTAGAATACCTCAGGGGACTGCTTCTGGTAAAGACTGACTCCGATGAAGCAGTAGACCTCACTGCCGACGACATCGCTGAACTAAAGGAGCTAGCCAATAAAACTCCCCTCCCCCAGATATTAAGGGCAGTCAAGCTCTTTGGTCAGCTTGAGCTTGGTTTTGACAACTACTCTACCCTGCCCCTAGAGCTAGCCATGGTTGACTGCGCCCTACCATCGGAGGGAGAAAAAGAAGAAAGGAAAAGCGTTGCCAGGCAACCTGAATATGAATCTCGTCAGCCGGCAAAAGTGGCTACCCCACCACCCACCCCCACCAAACCTGAGCCAACCACGGTGCCCGCACCAGTGCCACCACCGACAGAAAGCACACCCCTCACCCCACCACCATCCGGCAGCGAAATTGAACAACTAAGGCTAAACTGGAGACAGGTTATCGAACAAGCTCCAGAAGATACTAAAAGAACCCCGGCTATTGCCATCCTTAGAAGTGCCGGGGTCAAGCCAGTAACACTGGAAAACGATACTGTAGTCTTAGCTTTCAGGTACCCCCTTCACAAGGAGAAGATAGAGGAGCCTGAAAATCAACGGGTAGCTGAAAAAATCATAAGCAACTTCCTCGGGCATTCCTGTCAAGTGCGCTGTATTTATGAGCCAGAAGATAATCACCTGGTGCAGGCAGCCAAACAGATGGGTGCCCAGATTACCAGTGTGGAGGAGAAATGAGTAAGTCGATAATGCGCCAGGCCCAGGAACTTCAAGCCAAGCTAGCCAAGGCTCAAGAAGAGCTAAGCCAGACTACTCTAGAAGCAAGCTCAGGCGGAGGTGCGGTTAAGGTTATTATCAATGGTCAGCAAGAAATTCAGTCGATAAAAATATCGCCAGAGGTAATAGACCCCGATGATGCGCAATTTCTGGAAGACCTGGTATTAACCGCCGTAAACGAAGCCCTGGCCAAATCTCAAGAGCTTGCCGCCAAGCGCCTTGGCGGACTAACCGGAGGTCTCAAAATCCCGGGGCTAACCTAATATAGTAAGGTCATCTAATAAGGGAAGTTTAAGAGGGGTGTAGCCTCATGATAGGAATATACATTCATATCATAATTATCTTCCCCTTCCCCACTTGAAAGGAGTAAACATTAAGGAGAGTCCAAGAGAGGCGAGGCCTCTTTAGGAAATTATTCTTTCCTTCAAAGAGAGTTAAAGAGAGACAAAGCCTCTCTTATATAACTACTTCCCCTTCTGAAGAGAAAAATGTTAAAGGGGAGTGTAAGAGTGGTGAAGCCCCTCTTTTATAACTACTTCCCCTTTCCCTTCTGAAGAGAAAAAAATTAAAGGGGAGTGTAAGAGGGGCGAAGCCCCTCTTCAGAAAAAATATTCCCCTTCCCCTTATCAAGGGGAAGGGGATAAAGGGAATAGGGTCTCCAAATTAAAACTTAAAGGGGGTTAGGTTGAATCAAAATCTCATACCTGCCGCCGAAGCGGTATCCAAACTTATCCAGGAGTTTAGTAATCTACCCGGCATCGGTCCCAAAAGCGCTCAGCGACTTACCTATTACCTGTTGCGTGCCCCTGATGAGCAAGCCAGACTGCTGGCTGACGCCCTACTATCAATAAAACAAAGGATTACCCTGTGCTCCATTTGTTTTAATGTTACTGAATCTGACCCCTGCCTTATCTGCCGCAGTGACCAGCGCGACCGCAACAAGATTTGCATCGTGGAACAGCCACAGGACATCCTGGCTCTGGAGCATACCCGGATTTATAACGGGCGGTATCATGTACTCCACGGTGCCATCTCCCCCACGGAAGGGGTAGGGGTCGACGATGTGAGAATCAAAGAGCTGATGAATCGGTTACAGGATGGCTCAATAGATGAGGTCATCCTGGCGACCAACCCCACCCTTGAGGGGGAACAAACTGCGATGTATCTAAATAAGCTGATTTCCCCCCTGGGCATCAGGGTTACTCGCCTCGCCCGGGGACTTCCCTTCGGCACTGAACTGGAATACGCCGATGATGTTACCCTCACCCAAGCCATCGAGGGACGACAGGAGTTTTAGCTCCCAGAATCCGCCTATATAGCTTTTAGCTGCTATTTTAGACAAACGGAGGCTGAGATAGGATGAAAGCTATTGGAATAGACCTAGGCACGACAAACTCGGTTATGGCGGTGATGGAAGCAGGGGAACCAGTAGTCATTCCCAGTGCTGAGGGCGAAAGGATGATTCCCTCGGTGGTAGAGTTCAATGCCAAGACAGGGGAGCGGATGGTAGGAACAGCAGCTAAGCGACAAGCCATCACTAATCCCCAAAACACAGTCTTTTCCGTCAAACGTTTTATGGGGTGCTGGTTCCGTGACCTGTCAATCCAACACGATATACAACTTTCTCCTTACAAAATTGGCGTTGCTAACAATGGTAGAGTGTTGGTTCGGATGGG
Organism: uncultured Dehalococcoidales bacterium; assembly: GCA_964616615.1. Lineage (GTDB taxonomy): Bacteria > Chloroflexota > Dehalococcoidia > Dehalococcoidales > DAOVUZ01 > DAOVUZ01. The sequence continues at coordinate 506 of CAZTRJ010000058.1, read as the reverse complement.
CGATGAGTGGCATTCCCCACCACAAATCTCAGCTATGATTCTAAAAAAATTAAAAGCAGATGCCGAGGCTTACCTTGGCGAGAAGGTCACTGAGGCGGTAATCACCGTCCCCGCCTATTTCAATGACTCCCAACGGCAGGCAACTAAGGATGCGGGCAAGATAGCCGGACTTGATGTGCTGAGGATAATCAGTGAGCCAACCGCTGCTTCGCTAGCTTACGGATTGCATAAGAGCAAGGAGACTATCGCTGTTTACCATTTGGGTGGTGGCACTTTTGATATATCTATTCTTAATCTGGATTACGGCACCTTCCAGGTCTTATCCACAAGCGGTGATACTCACCTCGGTGGCGATGACTTTGACCAGAGGATTATGGACTGGCTATGCGATGAATTCAAGCAAGACTGTGAAATAGACCTGCGGCAGGATAAAATGGCTCTACAGCGACTAAAGGAAGCTGCGGAAAAGGCTAAGTGTGAGCTGTCCACTGTCCAGCAGACCGAGG
>CAZTRJ010000057.1:0-6395 GCA_964616615.1 uncultured Dehalococcoidales bacterium | reverse complement strand
CCTCGGTCTGCTGGACAGTGGACAGCTCACACTTAGCCTTTTCCGCAGCTTCCTTCAGTCGCTGTAGAGCCATTTTGTCCTGCCGCAGGTCTATTCCTTGGTCGCGTTTGAACTCATCACATAGCCAGTCCATAACCTTCTGGTCAAAGTCGTCGCCGCCGAGGTGAGTGTCACCATTGGTTGACTTGACCTGAAAAGTGCCACCACCTAGTTCCAGAATAGATATGTCAAAAGTGCCACCACCGAGGTCATAGACGGCGATGGTCTCTTCCTCCTTCTTATCCAGCCCGTAGGCCATAGAGGCAGCGGTTGGCTCGTTAACTATTCGCAGTACCTCAAGCCCAGCTATCTTACCCGCGTCCTTGGTTGCCTGCCGCTGGGAATCGTTGAAGTAGGCGGGCACGGTGATTACGGCTTCAGTGACCTTATCGCCAAGGTAAGCCTCGGCATCCACTTTAAGTTTTTGTATAATCATGGCTGAGATTTCAGGTGGGCTATACTCCTTATTACCCATCATTACCTTGGCATCACCATTGGCTGCCCTGGTTATGTTAAACGGCAGCAACTTCTTGTCATATTCTACGGTGGGCTCGTCAAACTTGCGCCCCATCAGGCGCTTGATGCTGAAGATAGTGTTTTCCGGGTTGGTGATAGCCTGGCGCTTGGCTACCTGCCCGATTAGGCGCTCACCGTTTTTACTTACGGCTACTACTGAGGGGGTAATACGACCACCCTCAGCGTTGGGGATGATTACTGGTTCTCCTGCCTCCATTACCGCCACCGCCGAAAAAGTTGTGCCTAAATCGATACCTATAGCTTTTGCCATAGCTTATTCCTCCTTTTCTTCTTCTTTTTCTCCATTGCCGACTACTACCATAGCTGGGCGAATAACCTTATCATGTAGTTTGTAGCCCTTCTGTAGCTCCTCAATGACTATCCCCTCTTCACCCTTGCGGTACATTGTCGCTTCATGGAGGTTGGGGTCAAATGGTTCACCTATTGCCTTGATGGGGGACAATCCCTGTGCCTCCAGGCTTGCCTGGAGCTTACGCTCGATGAGCCTGATACCATCCACCCAGGTAAGTTGGGCGAGATGAGGTGGAATGGAGTCAAAAGCCCGTTCCAAATCATCAAGAATGGGCAGAAGGCTAAGCATGAGGATAGAGGTGGCAAATTTGCCAATCTCCTCTTTCTCCTGCTCGCTGCGCCGCTTGTAGTTAATGAAATCAGCCTGACTTCTTTGCCAGTTAGCCAGATTGGCTTCTGCCCTTGCCTTTTCCCCAGCCAGGGCTTGCTTTAAGGTCTCTATATCCTCTGCCTCAAACACCTCTGGTTCTATCTGGTTGGTTTGACCTTCTTCTGGTTCTTGTTCCATCATTATTATCTACCTCACCCTTTCGCCCCTTTTTGACCCTTGTTATGGATTGATGTCAGGTGTTTCTCTGGCATAAAGCTCGGCTACCAGCTTACTCAGCACCGAGGATAGATAGCTTATAGTCGAGATGGCACGGGCATACGGCATTCGGGTGGGACCAATTACGCCTATAGTGCCAACGGCTTCTTGGGGAAGACCATATTGGCTAATGACCACGCTGAAATCGTGGATAGCCTCTGCCTTATTCTCCTTACCTATAATTACCTGCACCCCTTGGCTGGGCAGCTGGTGAGGGACGATAGTGCTCAGCAGGTTTCTGTGCTCAACCAACTCCATTAAGGCTAGCATCCGTCGGCTACGGGTAAATTCTGGCTGGTTAAGCATAAAGTGCCAGCCATTAAGGTAAGGTTCCTCATACTCTTGCTCATCTTCAGCCTGCATTATCTTTATTAGGCAATCGGTTAGCTGCTGTTCGGCGGGGGAAAGGTCTATATTTTTAGCTTGAATCTGGGTGCTGGTCAAGCCGGAATAAGCAGCATTTAGTTTATAGGTAATAGCCGTTAGCTCCGCTTGAGATATAATCTGGTCAAAGGTTACTAGCTGTTGCTTTATTGTGGCACCACGAAGGACGAGGACAACCAGTGCCAGTGAGTCTTGTAGGGCGACCAGCTCCAGATGCTTAAATTGGCAGCCCACCGGCTTGGGCATGGTAACTACAGCCATGTTTTGAGCTAGCTGGGCGATGAGTGTCGCCGTTAGGCTTAGCCACTCCCCCAGTTCCCCCTCTACCTGGTAGAAGAGGTGTCCTATCAGGCACTGCTCGGCTAAGGGGAGCTTGATGTCAGTTAGAGACTCCACATAGTAGCGGTAGCCCTTATCTGAGGGGATGCTCCCGGCTGAAGGGTGAGGGCGGTTGATATAACCCTCCCGCTCCAGGTATGCCATCTCATTGCGGATGGTAGCTGGACTTACCCCCAGCTCATAGTCATTGATGATGCTCTGTGACGGCACCGGTGTTGCCTTGGTGATATATTGACCCACTATAGACTTGAGTATTGTCTCTGTTCGGTGAGATAACATCTTTACCTCGATTTTCCTCGGAGCCTCTGGTTTAGCAGTCTAAGCCTGAGACTGCTAATTACTGCTTAATTTACCACCTCTAGCCCTTACTTGTCAAGGGGGATTGGGGGGTTATTAAATTGACCAGCAAACTGACCTATGCTATATTTAGATAAATAGAGGTGCTAATGGATATTAGCTGGCTGGGTCATTCTTGCTTCAGGATTAGGGGTAGTCACGCCATAGTTATTACTGACCCTTATTCACCGGACTTGGGTTACTCACTGGGTAAGCCTACCGCTCGTATCGTAACTGTAAGTCATCACCACCCCGGTCATTCCTATACTCAGGGCATAGGTGGTGAGCCGAGGTTGGTTACTGGACCCGGCGAGTATGAAATCGGTGGTGTCCTGATTATCGGGGTAGCTACCTTCCATGATGGGGATAGGGGTAGGAAGAGGGGTAAAAACACTGCCTATCTTATGGAGATAGATGAGATATCGGTATGTCACCTTGGTGACCTGGGGCATGTGCTTACTGCTGAGCAGGTGGAGGAACTGGACAATGTGGATGTGCTTTTGCTGCCAGTAGGCGGAGTTTCCACTATTAATGCCCCGATGGCAGCCGAGGTAGTTCGGCAGCTTGAGCCCAAAGTCATAGTTCCAATGCACTACAAGACTTCAGCGCTAAGCCGGGAGCTGGAGCCAGTGGAGAAGTTCCTCAAGGAGATAGGGGTAAAGCAGGTTACCCCCCAACCCAAGCTGTCCCTTACCAAGTCAAGCCTGCCCGACAGCACCCAGGTCTTTTTGCTTGACTATTGAGGTTTATTTCTACCTCACCCCCTTTATCCCCCTCTTACCTTCTTATTATTATCACTATCGCCAGCATGGTAAATAACAGCAGTATTATGGTCAGGAGCAGACCACCAACTAAATATATTACCCAGTCGGAGGAGGTTTGCTGGGATGGTGGTGTCGGTGGTGGGGTGGTTGGTGCTGACTCCCGGGGTGGTGACTCGGTGGTGAAGGCGCCAACAGCGCTCCAGGCGCTATAACTATTAGAACTGACAGCCCTGACCTTCCAGTAATAGGTGGTATCGTAGTTCAACCCTACATTACACTGCCAGGCGGTGCTGGGTAGGGCATAGATATCAATCTTGGCGATTGTCGGGTTACCAAAAGAAGCATCGGTAGATACCACTAGCTCGTAGCTATCTGCCCCGGCAATGACACCCCACTGAAATACAGGCTTTAGCGGCACGCTGTAACTACCAGCTTCAGGACTATAAAGCTCAGGGGCTATATCTATAGAGCCAAGACTGGTGGTGAACGACCATTTATCCGACCACGGGCTTAATACCGGCTCGTCGGCTCTTACCCGCCAGTAGTATGTGGTAGCTGGCTCAAGTGCTGGCAGTCGGACTTCGCTTGCCTTAGTGTTACCCTCAAATCCGGTGGGGACAGTGGAGAAGTCTGTGTCATAGTCAAGTTGCCACTGGTAGCTGGTAGCACCGGTCATCGCCTCCCAGTCAAGGCTAACATTGCTGATAGTGTAATTAATAATGGTGCCTATGCCCGGTGCTTCATCAGGTGGTGAGGTGGGGGTAATCGGCAGGTTTAGGCTATGGGGAAAGGTCATCAGCCTGATATTAGTAGTATCAGTTGACCACAACTGGGTCTCATATAGCCACAAATGGGATAGGGTAGCGCCATCATCAAGCCCGCTGGTTACCGTCTCAAATGTCGGACCCAGTGAGTATGTCGGGTTAAGGCAACGCTCCATACCACCATCAGCCTTGGAGTTAGTGGCATATAGCGTGCCACCATCCGCCATCACTAACTGACTGACCGTGCCCCCGCTGGGTAAGGTGCCATCTATGCTCTTCCAGCTGGTGCTGGTGCCAATGATAAAGCGGTAGATGCCCTTATCTGCAGTGTTGCTGGCGGCATAGACGGTCTTATTTTGGCTATATTCTGGGTCAAAAGCAACGGTTACGGAGCCGGTGAGGGGTGCTGAGCTGGCATCAGGCGGCAATGGCTCAAACGAGATGCCATTATCGTTAGACCAGTAAACCCAGCCGTTGGTATTACCTACCAGAATAGTCCCATCCTCCTCATAGTCAGGTGATAGGACTATGGAGTTTAGTGACTGACTGCCAGCCTCTGCTGTGGTAGTGTAGAAGAATCCGCTGTTGGTAGTGCCGTAGACCATGCCATTAGCGCCATCAAAGCCGCCAGCGAAGAGGGTGGTGTCATCAACCACTGCCCATATATCGGCAGTAAATGTGGCACCGGTAGTAGGGTCACGGGTGGTTCGTTGTCCGAAGGTGTGCCCATTATCGGTTGATTTCCATATTGCTGGATTGCCGCTTCCATCCCCGACTATGAATACTACCTGACTGCTATTATAATTGGGAGAGAGTTTAACCTTATCAATAGAATCTACATCAGCCAGGGCGCTGCTAAATACCCTTTCCCACCTTGTGCCACCATTCAGGTTACGCCACAGGCTATGCTCTCCACCCCAGGTGAGTATGAACAAGGTGTTATCCTGGCTATAATTAGGGGATAGTGCCAGGTCAACGATGGTGCTGAGCCCGGTATCAATTACGCCGGTCTGATTCCAGGTAAGCCCGCTATCCTGACTTATGGAAAAGGTGCTCTCGGTGCCGCTGGTAGCGGCGTATACCTTGCCACTGTCAGCAAAGTCGGGTGCCATCAGCACCCAGGTCTGGGACTGCCCTGTTGGTGGTTTGCTGCTCCTTGTCCAGTTGCTCCCGCCGTTGGAGCTGAGGTAAACCTGACTGCTAGTGGTGCCAGCCAGCAGATTAGCTGTAGCCGCATCACCGGTAACGGCTATAGCAGTAACATCAATATTGCTCAATCCATAAGCAGAGCCGATATTAAGGTCGGTAGCTACTGCTCCGTTAGTTCGGTAGACATCACCATTGCCACTGCCAGTATCAATAGCCACAAACAGGGTATAATATGCGATGCTTATGTCATAGTCCTCGGGGAAGGCAATATCGGCTGAAGTAGCCACTACCACCGGGGTTGGAATTCCAGAGTTATCCTTATCCAGTCTGGCATCGCTTATGGTAGCACCCCAGGCAGCATCACCGACTTTACTAGTAACCAGGGTATCGGTCTCATCAGTGACCACCGCCACCAGTTGACGGTCAGCAGGGAAGTTTGGGGAGAAGGCTACCGCATAGACATCATAGTTGCCCAGGTTGGTGTCGGTCCAGGTGAAGGGCGTCCTTTCATCCAGGGTATAAATACCGCCATACTCGCCGTTGTCAGTGTCTCTGGTGCCGACCACGATAATATAGTAACCCAGGTAGGCAACATCAATAGAGGTGATTTCTACATTATTGCTGCCAGCCCCACCCGGGTTCGCTAGGAGGGAGACGAAGTTGTTGCCAGCATCGGTTGACCGGTAGATATTAGATGAGGTGGCATAGTAGATAACGCTGGCAACATCAGGGGCGGTGGCTAGGGCAACTATACTGTCCTTGACATTGCCGGTGTATGACCAGCTGTAGCCACCATCGGTGGACTTAAATAGTGTGTAGCTTGTCCCTGAAGGGCTGGCATAGCAGTAAAGGGTGCCATCAATAGCCATTGTCAGGTGCTGGACATCTGAGCCTGAAGCCAGCACCCAGTTACCTGCCGTGCCCTCAGCGGGGATATTGACCCTGGACCACTTAATTTCATCCGGGTTAGCCGCGGCTGGGCTGGTAGCGGTGATTGAGGCGAGTATTATTAGCAGAGAGAGTCCCAGAGCTACGGGGCGCATTTTTCATACACCCCTTTCGGCCAATTCTATTATTCGCCATTAGGCGAATTCTATCCCTGCTCTGGGGTGAAAGTCAATAGGGTTAATCTTTATTATTACCTCATCCCCTTAAATATTTGTTAGCAACCTACCCCCTTTATTCCCCTCATGCAAAGACTACATC
>CAZTRJ010000056.1:0-6643 GCA_964616615.1 uncultured Dehalococcoidales bacterium | reverse complement strand
GTAAAGAGGGGAGTAACCGCACATCACCGACATAAAAAGGTGCTAGCCCTGACCAAAGGGCATAGGGCAACCAAGCATTCCCTTTATCGTCGAGCTCATGAATCTATGCTCAAGTCGCTAAGCTATGCTTACTTCCACCGTCGGGAGCGGAAGGGTGATATGAGACGGCTGTGGGTTCTGCGGGTTAGTGCTGCGGCTAAAGCCCGGGGTCTTGCCTATAGCCAGTTTATTGATGGCTTAAGAAAATCAGGTATTGAAATCAACCGCAAGATGCTGGCAGACATGGCAGTCAGGGAGCCCGAATCCTTCACTAATTTAGTAACTATAGCTAGAGGGAAAGTCCAGGACTAAAATATAAGGTTGTTTAGCAACCTATAGGGTCAAGCGGATAGGTCGTCAAATGGTCTCATCGCTTGACCTTTTTGTTACTGATAGCCTATAATCCAACCAGCAATGATAGGACGACTTGAAGAACTAAAGCTGAATGCACTTCAGGAGTTGGAGACTGTCAATAACACTGAGGAACTGGAATCCTGGAGAGTTCGCTATCTGGGTAAGAAGGGTGAGCTAACCAAGGTTCTGCGTAGTTTAGCTGCACTGCCCTTAGCCGAGAGGAAGGCTGTTGGTGCCTATGCCAACGAGGTTAAGACTCTTCTAGGCGACAGTCTCAAGCAAAAAAGCCAGACTTTCCGTGAGGTTCAGCTAGCAGTATCGGCTAAAAGAGAAGCCATTGATATTACCCTGCCTGGTCGCCCTTTTCCCTTGGGTCGATTGCATCCGCTGACTCAAACACTGCATGAAATTGGTGACATATTTGTCGCTATGGGCTTTCAGGTAGTCGAGGGACCGGAAGTAGAGTGGGACTACTATAATTTTGAGGCATTGAACATGCCTAAGGAACACCCGGCTCGTGATAATTTCTCAACATCCTGGATTGATTTTGAGACCGAGACTGGCGACAGACCGATGCTACTGCGCACCCATACTACCTCAGTAAGTGCCAGGATTATTGAGACTATGCGACCTCCGATAAGAGTGATTGAGCCAGGCAAGGTGTATCGCTATGAGGCTAGCGATGCTACCCATACCCCGATGTTCTGTCAGGTTGATGGTCTGGTGGTAGATAAGGGGGTTACTATGGCTGACCTGAAGGGAACGCTTTATGAGTTTGCTCGCCGTTTCTTTGGTCGGGACAAGAAGGTGCGCTTCCGCTGTGACTACTTTCCTTTTGTTGAGCCTGGGGTTGAGATGGCTATAGAGTGCCTGGTCTGTGGTGGTGCTGGTTGCCGCTTGTGTGGTAACAGCGGCTGGATTGAAATCCTGGGTGCGGGAATGACTCATCCCCAGGTTCTCCAGCGTGGCGGTATTGACCCTGAGGTCTATACCAGTTTCGCCTTCGGTATGGGTGTAGACCGTCTGCCCATGCTTCGCTATGGGATTGATGATATTAGGCTGTTCTATGGCAGTGACCTTAGATTCCTAAGGCAGTTCTGAGCGATGAAGGTTCCACTTAACTGGCTCAAGGAGTATATAGCTCTTACCCTACCCCCCGCTGATTTGGCTAACCGGCTGACGATGGCTGGCAGTGAGGTCAAGGGGATACAGGTTGTTGGTGGTAGTTGGGAAAACATCGTTGTCGGTCAAATAACGGCTATTAATCCTCACCCTAACGCTGACCGCCTCAGCCTGGTTACTATAGATTTGGGCACTGAGCGGCAAACTGTGGTTACCGGAGCACCAAATCTTAACCTTGGTGATAAGGTAGCCTTTGCCTATGTTGGTGCTCAGCTTATAGATGGACACACTGGGAAAGTAGCCACCTTGAAGCCAGCCAAGATTCGCGGCATTGTTTCCACTGGTATGGCTTGCTCGGAAAAGGAGTTGGGTATCTCTGATAGCCACGAAGGAATTATGGTTTTGCCTGCGGAAGCACCGGTAGGGACTCCTCTGTCTGAATACCTGGGTGATGTTATTTTTGACCTGGATGTAACCCCTAATCGCCCTGATTGCCTGTCTGTAATCGGGATAGCCAGAGAGCTTGCTGCCCTGACCGGGCAGAGCTTCCATCTTTCCCCGGTTAGCTATGAGGAAACAGCCCTGCCTGTAAACGAGCAAATATCGGTAGAAATCACTGCTCCTGAGCTATGCCCCAGGTATTGTGCTAGCCTAATCAATGGGGTAAAGATAGCTGAATCCCCAAAGTGGATACAGCAACGGTTACTGGCTTGTGGCATGCGCCCGATAAATAATATTGTAGATATTACCAATTATGTTATGCTGGAACATGGGCAGCCCCTCCACGCTTTTGATTACGATAGAATCAGGGGGAAGAGGATTATTGTCCGCCGGGCTACTGATGGTGAAGCTATAGTTACGCTGGATGGGGTGGAGCGGGTTCTCTCTAAAGATATGCTGGTTATTGCTGATGAGGAGCGGTCGGTGGCTATCGCTGGAGTTATGGGCGGGGCTAATAGTGAGGTGACGGAGCAAACGACCTCAATACTGCTGGAAGCAGCTAGTTTTAACCCGGCGAGCATTCACTATACCGGTAGGGCACTGTTTTTACCCAGTGAAGCCTGTATGCGATTTGAGCGGGGTATTCGTCCCGAGTTGACTCTGCCCGCACTTAAGCGGGCTACCCTGTTGATTACGCAATTGGCTGGCGGTGAAGCCGCCAGGAGCGTGGTTGATATTTACCCTGGTAAGCTGGACCTGGAGCCTATCTTGCTCTCAACGGAAAAGGTAAAGCGACTTCTAGGTATTGAGTTTAGCCTCGACCAGATAGTAGAAGCACTGACTTCTCTCGGCTTTGACTGTAAACCAGTCGTTTCAGCTTCAGAGGTCTGGGTTACTGCCCCTTATTGGCGAAGTGATATCCAGCAGGCAGTTGACCTTATTGAGGAGGTAGCCCGTGTTATTGGCTATGACCAGATTCCAACCACTATGCTGGCTCAACCACTGCCCAGACAAGACCCTGAGCCTATCCTTAGCCTCAAGCAGAAAGTGAGGCGTAGCCTTACCGGTTATGGCTTCCAGGAGGTGATTACTTATTCATTAACTGGCTGGGAAATGCTAAATAAGCTGTTACCGGAGCCTTCCTCTCTGGAACCTGTGCCCCTTCGGGTGGCTAATCCGATGACGGCTGACCAGGAGTATCTTCGCCCCAACCTGCGAGCTAATCTTTTATCTGCCCTTTCCCTGAATCAAAGGTATGAAGATGGTGGTATCAGGCTCTTTGAGCTGGGCAGGATATATCTACCTCGCCAGAAGGATTTACCTGATGAACCTGAGGTGCTGTGTGGCATACTGAGCGGACCCCGATTGGAAATGTCGTGGCAGGGTGGGGACGAATTACTTGATTTCTTTGATGCTAAGGGGATGGTGGAAGGCTTACTTAACCGCTTGGGTGTGGAAGCCAGCTTTGAGGAGTCTGGGGATGAGAGTTTGCACCGGAGTAAACAGGCGGCTATCGTTATTGCTGGTAATAGACTGGGTGTTGTCGGCGAATTACATCCTAAAGTAGTCGAGGCTTTTGAAATTTCAGGGACGATCTATCTTTTTGAAATTAACCTGACCACGCTTTTACCCTTTACCCTGGGGGATAAAAGGTTTCAGCCAGTATTGCGGTTTCCGGCCACAGTCAGGGATATGGCTCTGGTAATTGGTGCCCAAATAACCCATCAAAGAGTTCAGGATATTATCCAGAGCTTCCCCTTGGTAGAGCAGGTTACTCTATTTGATGTCTATTCTGGTGAGCAGGTGCCACCGGGTAAGAAATCCCTTGCCTATAGAATTACCTTCCAATCACCGACTCATACCTTGACTGATGAAGAGGTTAATCAGGTTCAACAAAAAATCCTGGACAGGCTATCCGGTGAGCTGGGCGCTACCCTCCGTAGCTAATATCAGCCTGGAGCCTCCTTTCACAAGTTAACCGAAAGTGAACTTCACCGCCAGAATAGTTATAATGATGGTGAGAGCAAATAATCTTAGAGGGATTGAAAATGAAGAAAGAACAGATAAAGAAAGTGGTAAGAGATGGCTATGCTAAAATTGCCAAACAGGATAGTTCCTGTTGCGGTCCAGTGAACTCGTGCTGTGGGGGCACTAACTTAGCCCAGAATATTAGCAAGAGTATAGGGTATACTGAGGAAGAGCTTAAAGCAGTTCCCGAAGGGGCAAATCTAGGTCTTGGCTGTGGGAATCCGGTGGCTCTGGCTTCTTTAAGAGAGGGTGAGACCGTTCTTGACCTCGGTTCGGGCGCAGGATTTGACTGTTTTCTGGCGGCAGACAGGGTTGGTAAAAGTGGAAGAGTTATCGGTATAGATATGACACCGGAGATGATTGATAGGGCGAGAGAAAACGCCAGAAAAGGTAACTACGCCAATGTAGAGTTCAGGCTGGGAGAGATTGAGAATCTACCAGCGGCTGATAATTCGGTTGATATAGTCATCTCAAACTGTGTTATCAATCTGGCGCCTGATAAAAAGAGGGTCTTCACCGAAGCTTTCCGGGTGTTAAAACTAGGTGGCAGGCTGATGATTTCGGATATGGTTTTGTTGAAGGAGCTACCAGATTCCATCAGGAACTCTATTGAGGCATATATTGGCTGTCTTTCCGGAGCAATAAAGAGGGATGAATACCTTGATGCCATAAAAGAGTCAGGGTTTCATGAGGTCAGTATAATCGACGAGACACTTTTCCCTATTGAGTGTATGGCTAATGACCCCACGGCAAAGATAATCATTAAGAATTTAGAAATACCACCGGAAGAAATAAAAGAGGCTACCGGTTCGATTGCAAGCATAAAGGTTTACGGCGCCAAACCGAGTTAGACAACTAAGCCGCGAAGTTTGAAGTGGATAGGGTTATAAACTATCCCTAATAAGCTCCTTCAGCCTTTTAGCTATCCCCTCCAGTGGCACAAGCTCAGTTTCTTTTTCTGAGCGTCTTTTTATCTCCACGCTATCTTTCTCCAGGGTTCGGGGGCTGATGGTAACCCTGATAGGTATTCCCAGCAGGTCGGCATCATTGAACTTCACCCCCGGCGACTCGTTTCGGTCGTCAAAAAGAACCTCCAGACCCTGTGCCTCTAACTCAGCATAGAGACTTTCGGCAGTAGCCGCCACCTGGGGATTTTCCAGATATAGAGGGCAGAGGTAGATATGATAGGGGGCAATAGGTAGTGGCCAGATAATACCTTTGTCATCGTGGTTCTGCTCGATGGCTGCTGCCAGCAGCCTCCCCACACCGATGCCATAGCATCCCATGACGATAGGCTGAGATACGCCACTCTGGTCAACAAAAAGGGCGCCTAATTTTTCACTTAGAAAAGTGCCCAGTTTGAAGATGTGCCCGACCTCAATCCCGTGGGTGGATGATAATTTGCCCCCGCACCGGGGGCATCCCTCCCCGGCACGAGCTTTGGCGATATCGGCCACGATGTCAGCCTTAAAATCCCGGGGGTAGTTGACATTTCTAAAGTGGGTATCGGGTTTGTTGGCGCCGGCAACAAAGTTTGTCCCTGAGGTTATAGAGTCATCGGCAATAATCTTAATACCGCTGATACCTATCGGCGATGCTGAACCGGCGACGATACCGGCTGCTATTACCTCAGCTTCGGTAGCCATACGGAGGTCAACGCAGCCCAGACTGTTCTTCAGCTTTACCTCGTTTACTTCAATGTCGCCCCTGATAACCACGAAGACCAGTTTGCTATCGGCGATATAAAATACTGCCTTAAGGGTGTGACTCTGGGGCACCTTCAAGAAGCTTGATACCTGTTCAATAGTAGCCATACCCGGGGTGTCCACCTCTTCCCGAGGTAACGGCTCCTCGCTGTCTATTTTGCTTTTAATACTTTCCGCCTTATCGGCATTGGCGGCATACTGGCAACCGGGGCAATAGATAATCTCGTCTTCGCCACTTTCAGCAATAACCATAAACTCGTGGGAGTCCTTGCCCCCGATGGCACCACTATCAGCCTCAACGAGGAGGGCGGGCAGACCACAGCGGCTATAGATATTCCGGTATGCCTGGAGCATCTTGTTATAGCTCTGGTCCAGTCCGTCTTCGTCGGTATCAAAGCTGTAGAGGTCTTTCATGGTGAACTCGCGGACTCGTATCAGCCCGGCTCGGGGGCGGGGCTCATCCCGGAACTTGGTCTGGATTTGATACAGCATGAGGGGCAAGTCGCGGTAGCTCTGGACATTGGCGCTTACCAGTTGGGTAATGACCTCCTCGTGGGTTGGTCCCAGAGCTAACCTGCGTTCCCTGCGGTCGGAGAGGGTGAACAGTCCCTTACCAAAAGCCAGGTCTCGCCCTGTTTCCTGCCACAGTTCCAGGGGCTGGAGGACGGGCATCATTAGCTCCTGTCCCCCGGCTTTATCCATCTCGTCGCGGATTATATTCTCAATCTTTTTCAGCGCTCTCCAGGCTAGGGGCAGGTAGGAATAGACTCCTGCCGCTATCTGATGTATCATTCCGGCTCTTAGCAGTAGCTGGTGGCTTGCCGTATCCGCCTCGGCGGGTATTTCTCTCTGGGTCTTACCGAATAGTCTTGATATACGCATTTTTGTATGTGTTAGGTTTGCCTGCTGACAACCAATCCTAATACGCCACCTGTTATGAGTATAAGCGCTGG
>CAZTRJ010000055.1:0-7069 GCA_964616615.1 uncultured Dehalococcoidales bacterium | reverse complement strand
CCAGGGTGCCACCCTTTATACCTGGTCCCACTATTATCAGCGGGACATGGACCAGACCATCATATAATGTCTCATGACCAAACTCATCATGCTCCCCAAATTCTTCGCCATGGTCAGCAGTTATAATAACTATGGTATTGGGCAGGTCACTCCCCAAACTATCCAACAGCCGTCCCACAACATCATCAACATATTTTATATCAGCATCATACAAATCAACCAGCGTAGTTACCTCGGATGGTGATATCTGGTCGGGGTTTTCCAGTATCTTATGGAACAGGGTAACCATCTTTCGCCGACTAACCGGCCGGGTGCAGAATTGACTGAGGTATTTAGAGAATGGCATATAAGGACGGTGAACATCCATATAGTGGAGCCAGAGGAAGAACTTTCCCCGGTTAGCTGCCAGCGATTGAAGCGCCTGGTTAGTTAGTTCTTCAGCTCTTATAATCGGCGGTCCCGCCATAAAAGAGGAGAAAATATCAGGTAACCTCCATAGCTTGGCCAAAAAATCAATCACTGACCTGCCGAATCTTAACGCTTTTAATGGCTTTAACATCGTTATTAACTTAATCTCTAAATTGAATCTCTGCTTTCGCACCGCATCCATCTTACCCATGCTATCCTCAAAAATATCAAAACCCTTGCCGTAGTTGAAAGGTCGGGCTAGGCATGGGTTAGAATGAAAGGCAGCAGTATGATATCCAGCTTCTTTCAGTAGCTCAGCCAGGGTGGTGCTTCGCTGTAATATCTCTCTATCTTCATCCTGCTTCAATGGTGGCAATGCTGAGGCCAGAATAGGCGGGAAAGCAAAAGCGGTTTTACCGCCATTTGATATTGTTTCCAGAAACAGCGCCCCCTTTGACGCCAGGTTATCTATACTAGGACTGGTATCTCGGGAGTAGCCGTAGCAACCTAAATGGTCGCACCTCAGGCAGTCAATGGTTAGTAGAATAACATTGGGGGCATTTACTTCCATGCTTTGCTCACTAAGCTCGGTCAAATTAGTAATAAGTGTAATGTGATACCCTCCCTGTGTCAAACTCCGCTCCAGCTTGACGTAGGGAGCGCTGGAATATATTATTAAAGGCTGACAGAAGCAGAGTAACTTTTAGGTCTCGGTAAAGTATCAGAGTAGGAAACGATTTAATGGCAACAGCTAAAGAAAAGGCTACTGATATCTTGGGGTTTAAGACGGTTATAGGAATAGCCAGCCTCGTAGGACTGATTGGGGGGCTTTTGTTCGGTGTTTGGGATGGTGTCAGCGTCATTACTCACTACGCTCCACCTGTTGCCCTTTCTGAGGTGTTACTCTTTTATCTATACTCAATGGCATTGTATGCCGTAATAGGAGGCCTGGGTATGGCGGCTGTAGGGGTTGTTATGACTGGCCTCATCTACATCGGGAGATATAGAATAAAGAAATCACAGCTGGCGGGAATATTCACCGGTGTCTTTGTTCTGTTGGCGGTATCTGTTCTACTTGCAGAGAATATAATGAGCGGCAATGCCTTCGATGTTGTCGAAAGCACAGTGATTTGTATCCTCAGTGGGGTGGGGCTTGGTGGTCTCAGTGCATATGCTCTGGATAAGGGGGTAGGCAAAGGAAAGTTAATCACCGGTAGAACCAGACAGGCAAGTTTTATCTTACTGGCGATTATGGTGTCTATCTTCATCCCTGTATCCTTCATCGGGCCTTTTAGTTCGGGGAATAGTCAGGGGGCTGGAACCCCCATAACTTCAGAGAACCTGGAGGAAAAGCCCAACATCCTGTGGATAGTCATGGATACTGTCCGAGCCGACCACGTTTCCGGTAACGGCTACTACCGCAACACTACGCCGAACATCGATAACATAGCCAGTGAGGGCATTCTATTTGAGAATTGTATTGCTGAAGCTCCCTGGACACTCCCATCCCACGCTTCAATGTTTACCAGCCTATTCCCCAGTAAACACGGCACAGATATGGAACATCAATGGTTGGAAGATGATTTTCAGACCATTGCCGAGGTGTTACGTCAGCATGGCTATGAGACGTTTGGCTACAGCAATAATCCTTATGTCAGTCCCGAGACCAACCTGAGCCAGGGTTTTGACACCTTTGAAGTAACCCTCGCTGGCAGGTATGAAGCAGGCTCAGAATTAGCCGATGAGCTGAAGGTAAGTATAGCTAAGCGATACGTTCAAAACTATCTCCTTATGGATAACGGAGCATGCCGGACCAATGAAGTAGTCAAGGGGTGGATTGCCGAGGCTCACCAGGCAGAGACACCCTTTTTTGTCTTCATAAACTACATGGAGGCACACATTCCCTATTATCCTCCTGAAGAGTATGCCCTGCCTTACCTGGGTGAGGGTATAAGCCTGGCCGAGGCGATGAGTATCAATCAGAGCATAGAGCCTTATATCTTTGGCCAGGTGGAGATGAGCGATGAGGACTTCGAGATTCTACGGGCTCTGTATGATGGAGAGATTTCATACCTGGATTTTAGAATAGGACAGTTGTTTGACTATCTGAAGGAACTCCAGATTTGGGACAACACCGTATTAATAATTACTGCTGACCACGGGGAGAACTTTGGAGACCACCAGCTGATGAACCACAGGCTTTGTGTCTATGATACCCTGTTGCATGTCCCTCTGATTATCCGATACCCCGGGTTGGCTGAAACCGGAATGCGGGTTGATGAGCCGGTGCAACTGACTGACCTCTTCCCCACCATACTGGACATTGTCGGCATTGACGGGAATGGCGAAGAGCAGATTCAGGGGCACAGTCTGGTCGAAGACGGACAGAAGGTGGGGTCAACGTTCGCCATCGCCGAGTACGTCTCGCTTCTCGAAGTAGATTGCGACAGGAACCCCCAGTTTGATGTTTCAAAGTACTGTCGTCGGCTTAAGACTGTCCGTAGTAATGAATTTAAGTATATCTGGTCCTCCGATGGGCGCGATGAACTTTATAACATAAGCCACGACCCGGGGGAACTGAATAATCTCATTGAGACCGAGCCGGAAAAAGCTGAAGAATTAAAGGCAGTCTTGCAGGAGTGGCTGAACTCATTTGAACCGTATAGAGCAGAAACAGCCCAGCAAGTGCAATAGCCATAGTTGCGACATATAAGGAGGTTTACCAGTATGCAAAAATACAGACTATTATGGGTAGTGGTTCTGACCTGCTTAGCCTTTCTTTTTCTGCCTAGCCCAGCATACGCTTATATAGACCCCGGTACCACCGGCTCTATCTTTGCTATGCTGGCTCCCTTTATTGCCATATTTCTTGCTTTACTTGGTTTTCTGATACGACCTTTCCGAAGGTTTTTCGCCTCTATGTTCACCAGGCTCCGACGAGGCCCTACCACTGAATCTCCCGCCAGCGATGAGCAAACAGTATCAGGTAATTCAACCAATGACGATAATAGCAGGGGGAACACTATTGAAGACCCCAAGAGCTAACCGGGTTATCATTCTTGGCATAGATGGCCTTGACCCGGCTATCTTAGAAACGCTGATGGATGCCGGAGACTTACCGGCCTTCTCCAGCATTAGAGAAGCAGGAAGCTATAGACCTTTGGCTACCAGTAACCCCTCACAAAGCCCGGTGGCTTGGTCTACAATCGCTACCGGTAGTAACCCTGGTTATCATGGCATTTTCGACTTTATCACCAGAAATCCTCAAAACTATCTTCCTGAGCATTCCATAGTGAAAGCCAATCCTAGAAACTTCCTTGCCCGCCGTGGCTCAATGTTTCTTCCGGTGCGCCAGGGCACGCCTTTTTGGGCTATTACCTCTCAGGCAGGTATCCCCACGAGTGTCATCAGATGGCCAATTACCTTTCCCCCGGAGCAAATCAGCGGTCATATGCTTTCTGGTTTGGGAGTGCTTGACCTAAAAGCGACAGTGGGAAGGTACACTTTCTACACTACAGGCGCTCTCCCCGAAGACCCAGACAGGAAGGGGGATGTCATCCCGGTCTCATCTAATAGGGGGATGATTAGGACAGTAATTCCGGGACCAAACAATTCCCAAGTTCCTATGGAAATCAGTATTGATGAGGAGCAGTCAACAGCCACGATAACGATTGATGGAACAAGCTACACTATAAAGGAAAGAGAATGGAGTGATTGGATACCGTTAGTATTTAGCCTCAGCTTCCTCAGGCGTGTGTCAGGCATTTGTCGGTTTTATCTAGATTCAATAAAGCCTGAACTGAGGCTTTATCTATCACCTATCCAGGTAGACCCCCAAAATCCTGCTTTCCCCATTTCGTATCCTGATGAGTATGCCACTGAACTCAGACACGACATTGGTAGTTATAGCACCCTGGGGATACCTGAGGATACCAACGCCCTGAGCGATGGTTGCTTTGACGATGATGCTTTCTTAAGCCTCTGCGACAATGTAATGATAGAAAGAGAAAAGATGCTCTGGCACGAGCTGGAACAGTTTAAACAAGGGCTACTGGCTTTTGTCTTTGACACCACCGACAGAATACAGCACATCTACTGGAGCACAATAGACCCTGGGCATCCTGCCTATAACGAGGCCCACGCCAGAAAATATCAAAATGTCATCGGTGATTATTACAGGCGTGTAGACAAAATTTTGCGAAGGGTGCTTGAGTCCATTGACCAGCATACAGTTATTTGTATCATGTCGGACCACGGTTTTACCTCATTCAGAAGGGCGGTGCATCTAAACTCGTGGCTGGTTCAGAACGGACTGATGGTTTTGAGAAGACCGGCACGGGACGAGCAAGGAGACCCATTATTCAAAAACGTAGTTTGGGAAAGAACAAAGGCATACGCCCTGGGTTTTTCCAGTATCTACCTTAACCTTCGAGGCAGGGAAGGCAAAGGGATTGTAACTCCTGGCCATGAAGCGGAGCAATTGAAGGGAAAGATTGCCAGCGTGCTCACCAGCTTAAGAGACCCAAAAACGGGGGGGACGGTTATTAGACATGTCTACACTAGAGAGGAACTGTATAGTGGCCCTTACATTAGCCATTCACCTGATTTAGTCGTTGGATTTGAACCTTATTATCGAGCTTCTTGGCAAACAGCTATCGGGGGGGTACCCCCCAAAATTCTTGAGGATAATCAAAAAAATTGGAGTGGAGACCATTTAATCGATGCTCAGTGTGTCCCCGGGATTTTCCTCATTAATCGTAAGACCTCTGTTCTACAGCCTAATGTGATAGATATCGCCCCCACTGTACTTGCCTGCTTTCAGATACATCAACCTGAGAGTATGGAAGGAATTTCACTATTAAGCTAGCCTCATTGCTGGGGTGGTGATACGCCATCTCTTCCCCCTTGCGCACCACTCGGCAACACCATCCTCACCTCCAAATCGTTGCCTTACCCGCGGGGGCATTCACTTCCATAGTTTACTGCCAAACTCGGTATTGCTATACTAACTAGCGTCTTGTCCAAGGGAGCAGACCGGAAACAGCTTTTCCGGGAGTCTGCCTCAGGATATCAAAACCGAACTTAGCCAATGCTACATAACCTGACAAGCCATTCAATCCGGCATGCAGGAGGAGATATTCTCTAGCCGTTTGGAACATCTCAGGGACACTCATGGCACCGGTATAGCGCAGGCACTCCCGGTCACTAAGGAAGAAGCTGTCATCGCATAAACCCTCGTCTTGTGCTTGCTGCCAAAGTGCTGTGCCCGGATAAGCCCTCAAATTAGCAGTAGACAGGTAATCAGGCCTGGTCTTCTTTATTAGATTTCTTGTTTCCTCAATGGTGGCTCTGGTTTCCCCCGGCGCACCAATTATCACGTTAAATGTTGCCTTTATGCCCACTTTTTTACACCAGGCAAAGGCATTTACTACATCTTCAATCCTTTCCTTTTTGTTGAGATTTTTAAGAATAGTAGGTGAACCCGACTCGACACCGAATGTTAAAAATTGGCAGCCAGCCTCTCTCATTAGCTCCAGCAGTTCCAGGGAAACACAGTCTGCCCTGGTCTGTGACCTCCACCCAATACGCAGCCCACGGCTTAATATCCCCTGGCAAAATTCCTTGATTCGTGTCTTATTTAAGGTGAAGATGTCATCTACGATGTTAACTCTCTCATACCCATTCTCTGATACCAGCCATTCAACCTCTTCAAGAACATTATTAATAGAGCGATGTCGCCAGTTTCCCCATACTGAGTGAGAAGAACAGTAAGTGCAGGAAAAGGGACATCCTCTAGAGGTTATAATAGCGGCTACTGCCTTTCCTTTCCAAGAACCACCCACCTCCCGGTATTTTCTCAAATCAAGGTCGTTATAATTAGGAAAGGGCAAGGTATCTAAATCTTTGATTTTCTCCCTTTCTTCAGTTACCACTATTTCGCCATCCTGGCGATAGACAATTCCTTTTACCTTACGCAAATCATCACCATTGTTGAGAGCTTGAAATAGTTCCACTATCGTTGCCTCGCTCTCACCCCGGCAAATTATATCCACCGCCGGATAGTTCTCCATAATTTGTTGATACATTACCGTGGCATGCACTCCACCTAGAATTGTTTTAATCTGTGAGTTAATCTCCTTGGCAATAGCTACTGCTCTCAGAGCATTATGCCGGGCCTCGGTAAAAGTAGTAATTCCCACGATTTCCGGAGATTTGGTGCGAATAATTTCCCTAACGCTCTCAACCTTCAAGCCACCCATATCCACAACCCTTACCCCTCTAAAACCTCCTTTGACCAGGCAAGCTTTGAGATAGCCCAGACCAATGGGAGGCATGAGATTCGGCCGCCAGCCACTTGCCATCTTTGGATTTATCAGCAAACTTTTCATTGTTTCTATTTCAATCCCCCTAGCAGGAGCAATTTAGGAAGCGGGTTCAGAACTTAGTTAGTAGGATAACATTTGGGGCATTTACTTCCATAGTTTACTACCAAACTCGGTATAGCTATGCTGACTAGCTTCTCTTCCAAGGGAGCAGACCCGAAACAGCTTCTCTGGGAGTTGACCTCAGGATATTAAAACCGAACTTAGCTAACGCTACATAACCTGACAAGCCATTCAACCCGGCATGCAACAGGAGATATTCTCTAGCCGTTTGGAAC
>CAZTRJ010000054.1:0-7144 GCA_964616615.1 uncultured Dehalococcoidales bacterium | reverse complement strand
TTCAAAAGGAGGTTTGAAGTGAGAATGAAGAGTATAAGGGTACGAAAGCTGTTTCTTGTAATTGCTTTGGTGACGGCATTGGGAGTCGTTGTGCCTATGTTGAGTGGTTGTTTCCCTGGAGCACCAGCAGAGCCAGCACCAGCAGAGCCAGCACCAGCACCGGCAGAACCGACGCCAGCAGAGCCGAAGACGGTGAACATCGGGGCTCTTATGGCATTGACTGGCCCAGCAGCTGCGTGGGGCCTTCCTGGCCTTAACGGGATGCAGGTAGTGATTGATGACATCAATGCAGCTGGGGGGCTCAAAGTCGGTGATGAAAGATACCTGGTAAACCTAGTGCCCTACGACGATGAGAACATCGCATCCAAGGCGGTAACAGGCGCCAAGAAGCTAGTCTTCCAAGAAAATGTGGAGCTCATGATCATGCTTGGTGACCCCCCGGTTAGTGCCGTAGCCTCATTCTTAACCGAGGAGAAGGTGTTAACGGATTCTCTATATCTACCCCTACATAAAGACCGCCCTTACCTTATGGCTGGAAACGACATCGCCTTCAGGGGCGATTTGCTGAGGCCTGTGTGGCTCGCTCAAAATTACCCGATAGAGAGAGTGGCTATCATTACTCACGATGATATAGCCGGTAAGGACGGGGAAGGTTGGGCCGCTGCCGGCTGGAAGTCTCAGGATGTTGATATAGTGTATCGAGAGCGGTTTGGGTTTGATACCGTCGATTTCGCTCCGGTAATGAGCTCCATACTGGATACAGAACCCGACGCCATTGACTTTGCCGTAACCTATCCGGAGTTTGTTGTTCTCTTAGTGGAACAGGCTTACCTACAGGGCTATGAGGGCATACTCACGCATCTAGACTCCGATCTCATTGCTACCCTAGCCAAGGTGCCTGCGGAGTACCTAGCGGGGCGCTACTTTGAAGATGTTCCCTCGATGAACGACCCCTGGTTCCCGGAGGGGTCAGCACAGCGTAATTTCTACGACTCGTGGATGGCTAATTATGGTCCGGGAGCTCCTGAGGACCAGCATCGCAAAATATATGCCGTCGATGTGGTCTACCCGCCAGCTATCCAAATGTGGGCTTATGGGGTAGAGCACGCCGGCACTTTTGACGCCGATGCGGTGCTATCTGCGGCTAAGGCTGCAGACGTAGTCCCCAGTATTGAGGGACCGCTTGTATGGACTCCTGAGATTGGCTTGGAAATATTTGGCATAGATAACCTGTACGAGCCTCCTTTCTATGTGACTGTCTTGACAGAGGACGGCGACCGCCGCGCTTTAGTCGAGCTGAATTTCCAGGAGTGGTACGCGGAGCATGGGGACATTCTCATCCAAGAGCGTGAAGCGCTAGACCTAATGTACTACCAGCGGTAATATCCGGGCAGCTATATTGATAGCTTGAGCCCCGCAAGACAAGTCGGTACAATAGAAACAGGAGCCAGAGTGGCTTCAGATAGGGGACCCTTTTCGCTGATAAAGAGGGCTTTATCTACCTCGGCTCTACTCTGGCTCCTGTCTGGCAAGCAGAATTAACTATGCTTAATTTCAAGTAAGGAGGACTGAACTGAAGTGGAAAGTGAGATTCTGGAAAACCTAAAAAGGGTGGTCTTGGAATATGACTCCGAAGGGGCAGCGAGTTGGGCCAAGAAGGCGGTAGAGGAGGGGATAGACCCTCTCAAGGCACTGGGTGTGTTGACAGGGGCTATTAGGGAAGTTGGGGATGGCTTTGATAAAGGGGATTTGTTTCTGCCTGAATTAGTTGCTGCGGCGGATGCTATGCAGAGCGCCACACCCGCTATAGAGGAAGAGATTAAGAGAAAAGGGGCCAAGAGGGAGAGCGCTGGCGTCATAGTGCTAGGAACCGTTTTCGGAGATATCCATAACATAGGGAAGACTATGGTAGCTACACTGCTCACTGCCGATGGTTTTGAGGTCATTGACTTGGGTGTAGATGTCGAGGCCGAGAAATTTGTAGAGGCGGTAAAGAAACATAAGCCAGATATTTTGGGTATGTCAGCCCTGTTAACCCCCTTTGCCTCAGAGCAGAGGAAGGTTATTGAAGTCATAAAAGAGCAAGGTATCAGGGATAAAGTGAAGATAATGGTCGGTGGGGGTGCGATAAACGAAGCGTTTGCTGAAAGCATAGGGGCAGATGGATATGAGCCCACAGCACCCGGTGCAGTAAAATTAGCCAGAAAGCTAGTTGGCAAATAAAGGAGGCAAGTTATAATGGAAGGATTTACGCGAAAGTACGAACCTTTAAGGGTACTGAGTGAGGATGAGCTTGAGGCTATCCATAGAGGGGCGCTGGATATTCTTGAGACCACAGGGGTTAGAATAGAGCATGATAAAGCCTTGAAGCTCTTTGCCGATCATGGTTGCCGGGTTGATTATGAGAAGAAGAGGGCGAGGATACCATCATGGTTGGCAGAGGAATGCCTTCGCAAGTGCCCCAGCCACTGCAAATTTGAAGCTAGAGACCCAATCAATGACCTAATGGTCGGTGGAAACACCTTCTATTTTTTACATGGCATGGGGATGAGACACGTTGATTTGGAGACATGGGAGCAAGGGCCAGCAACGGTGAAAGACCACAGAGAAGCCATGATAGTGGCTGATGCGCTGGAGAACCTGCATTTAGCCGGTGCTTACGAGTTTTATATGGAGAGAGAAGGTATTCCTCCATGTATGGTGATGCTGGAGAATCTTGCCAGTGGGCTGAGGTATTCATCTAAGGCGGAGCACCTTGGTTATGAGAAGGGCTGTGAAAAGTTTGCCATAAAGATGGCAAAGGAAATTGGAATAAATCTTTGCGGCGAACTAGGCAGCGCAAACCCATTGACATTTTACAATGGCGTAGTCGAAGCCACTTACTCATATGCTGAAGCCAACTTCCCTATTCAACCTGCTGTCTTTGTGGTTGCGGGGTCGGAAGGGCCAGCTACTCTTGCCGGGGCGTTAGTCTTATCTAATGCTCAGATGATGGCTTCTGTAGTGATGGCGCAGCTAATAAAGCCAGGTGTAGGGATGGTAATTCAGCACGGCATAGCGCCTATGGATATGCAAAGAGGCACTTATCAATTAGGTGGTGCTGTAGAACATGCTCTTACAAGCGTAGGGTTCAACCAGCTTCTCCATAGGTATCAGATTCCTTCAATGACCTGCTCTGGATATATAAGCAGTTCGAAGAAGATAGACTTCCAATGTGGCTATGAAAAAGCGATGGGGACTCTTACCGCCGCCCTTTCCGGGGGCAATCTTCATATCTTCCAGGGTGGTTCAAGCTTCGAGCTATTATATAATCCCCTCCTGTCAATTTTGGACGATGATATTGCAGGCTGGGTAGGGCGCTTCCTGCAAGGGATAGAGGTTAACGGGGAGACCATGGCCATAGATTTGATAAAAGAGGTTGGGCCAATCCCTGGGCACTATCTGAACCAGGCGCATACCAGGAAGTGGTGGAGGAAGGAGCAGTTCATACCGAAGGTAGCTGACAGAGAAGTATACGCAGTATGGATGAAGACTGGCAAGAAGGATGCCCTTGCTCTGGCAAAGGAGAGGATGGAGGAAATACTGGCCACGCACAAGCCGAAGCCTTTGTCCCCTGACCAAGAGCGGTCTATCGAGAAAATGTTGAAAGATGCCAGGGAGCACTACAGGAAAGAAGGCATCATCACAGATGAGGAATGGGCTGTTTACATGAAAGTTTTGGAGTCAGCCTGATTAGTCAGTCAGGTGGACTCCCAAGAGTGTTTTAATGGGGATGGAATCGTTACTCCTCCAGAAGTTGGAATCGAGCGGTCTACTATATTGATTGACAGGAGATAGAGGAGTAATATCTGGGCAGCTATAGTGATAGTAGCTGAAACCCCTAAGAGATAAACCGGGATAATTAATAATAGAAGCAGGAGCCGGACTGTCTTAACCTGGGAAGAGCTATGGAATTTGGATTTGTATGGCAGGCAGTAGTCAATTCGTGGGTAGGTGTCTTTCTGTTCGCTGTGCCAGCAGTAGGCCTTGCGCTGCTTTTTGGTGTTGCGCGCACGGCAAATTTTGCCCAGGGCGAGTTTCTTATGGTAGGCGCCTATGTGATTTGGCTCCTTTACACTGTACAGGGCTGGCCCTTCTTTACCGCGATGCTGGCAGCAATAGCAGTAGTGGCTGGTGTAGGACTACTGACCGAGCTTAGTATTTTTAGACGCCTGCGGGGAAATCTAGCTGCCACTTTTATGGCCTCTACAGGAGTGATATTCATCCTGCAGGTTCTGGCAGGACAACTATGGGGGCTGGGCAGGTCTAAACCTGTCACCCCTCCCCTTACGGGGTCACTGGAAATCCTTGGTGCCAGCGTCGGCTGGCAGAGGGTCATGATAATCCCGGCTGGCATTGCCATGATTGGGGGGCTTTGGATCTTCCTGCACCGGGCTAAGCTGGGCCGAGCGTTACGGGCGATGTCTCAAGATCCCGAAGCCGCTGCCATCCAGGGAATAAGTATCAATAAGACATCCATGCTGGCTATGGCCATCTCTGCTGCTTATGCCGGGGCAGCCGGGGCATTGCTGGCACCCCTATACTCAGTGACCCCCTACATGGGGGTTAAATTCATTATGATGGTTTTCATAATTGTAGTTGTTGGGGGAACGGGGAGTATAGAAGGTGCCTTTTTAGCTTCTATTCTGTTCGGTTTCTTGCATACTATCGTTACTACCATATCCGATTCTACTATTGCCACCATAATCTCCGCCGCGATTATGACTATTGTGTTAACGGTAAGACCACAGGGGTTATTAGGCCGTGAGAAGATATAAAATATCAATGGCTCATACTGGCATGATGGCTTTAATAGCCTTCTCGTGTGTGGTGCCATTCAACCTTGACCCATATCGCCTTGGCATCGCCACGGTGCTCCTTATCAACATCATCCTGGCAGTGAGCTTCCGCCTGATACTTACTACCGGGGGATGGAACCTTGCCCATTTCGTTTTATGGGGTGTCGGAGCTTATTTCAGTGCTATCATGGCAAAGGATTTCGGTTGGCCTTTTTGGAGTACCCTGCCGGTGGCAGGGCTGGTTGCAGCACTAGTTGGTTTGGCCTTTAGCTATCCCTTGTCTAAGATGAGAGTGTTTGCCTTTTTCATAGGTTCATACACTATGGGGGAGGCGATAAGATTGATCTGGGTGAAGCTCCACAATCCTTTCGGAGGCGCCGGAGGACTCATCAATATCCCTCGCCCTTCACCCTGGTCTATCCCTGGGTTGCCGACAATAGATTTCTCTCATTCCGTCACCTATTACTTTCTGGCGCTGGTGATAATGGCGGTAAGTCTGTTCATTATGTATCGGATAGATAGGTCACAGTTGGGTGATATCTTTAAGTCTATTGAGCTGCAGGACATTTTGACAGAGAATGTTGGCATAAGCGTTGTTAGGTATAAAAGATTAGTCTTTGTAATTGGCTCCTTTTTTGCCGGCATCGCCGGCGCACTTATGGCGCATTACTTCGGAGCTATAGACCCATCTTATTTTGCTCTTGGGCCTCTGATAATTCTTCTTGTCTGGGTAGTTGTAGGTGGTACCCAAACCTTCGCCGGGCCAATAATTGGGACCGTTGCTTTTACAGGGCTCGACGAAGTGCTGCGACCTCTTGCCGCATGGAGGCCACTTGTTTATGGCTTTATCTTGATAGCAGTGCTAGTGTTTATGCCAGATGGTCTTGAAGGCGTGCCGGCGAGGATTTTACCATGGGTTAAAAGGCTCCGTGAGCGTCTAGGGATAGGCAGGAGATGAGCGATATGGTTGGATATGAGACAAAGAAGAGCCTTACTATGGACGATATGGCATTATCTGCTAGGTAGGGAGAAGTAGTATATGGCTTTGCTTGAACTGAGGGAGGTAACTAAACGTTTCGGTGGCTTGGTTGCTGTGGACAACATGGGGCTTGATATTGAGGAAGGCGAGATAAGGGGAATTATTGGTCCCAATGGTGCCGGAAAGACAACCCTGTTTCATCTTATCACCGGGAACTACTCGCTAACAAATGGAAAGATTAAGTATAATGGTAAAGATATAACCGGTCTTACTCCACATGAAATAGCCGCCCGGGGTCTGGTTCGAACTTTTCAACATACGGCTCTTTTTGACAAATTCACCCTTCTAAAAAATGTGGAGATAGCGTGTTACTTGCATGCGAAGGTATCGCTTTTCGGAGTAGTAGCTCATACTCCCTCTACGCAGCGCACACAAAAGAAGGCTGAGGAAAATGCGATGGAAATCCTGGAGTTTATGGGGCTAGCGAATCTCAAGGACGAGCTGGCTGTGAACCTGCCGCATGGTCATCAAAGGGCGTTGGGGATTGCTATCGGCATGGCTACTGATCCGAAATTGTTACTGCTAGACGAGCCGGTTACCGGTATGAACCCCACGGAAAAACAGGCTATGGTAAATCTAATTAGACGGATAAGTGACCGGGGGATAACCATCATGATAGTTGAGCACGATATGAAGACTGTTATGGGTCTGTGCGACAAATTAAGCGTGCTGGACTTCGGCAAGAAAATAGCTGAAGGCTCAACGGAAGAGATCCTCAGTAATCCACAGGTCATCGAAGCCTATTTGGGAACGGAAGAGACTGATAATTAATGCCAATGCCGCCATTATTTGTGTGATTCATAGAGATCGTTTCAGCTAGAATGGTGGCCCATATAGCATTGTCGGGAATCTGGGTAAAGCAGAACTATCCTTCGAGACCGTGCGACAAACGACGTACGATACACGGTTGCGCATAGGGAGTGGAGAGTTTGACTTCAAGATCGACAGGCACGGCTGGGCATCTTACTCGCGTGTCTTAGGCGATGTCACCCCAAATCATTCGGTTCACCCCGTAGCTGGGAGTTCTCATAACCTCCTGGCCCTTGCGCGGGCTGGGGGTGGGGGCTAGGACATCGCCCTACATTGGCAACATTAGCAACACCTGTTGGTAAGGCAGGGGCTCTTTTCGTGGAAACCCTGGGGTTTTCGGTCGTGCTTTGGGGAATAGCGTAGGCATGGCGCAGGCGTGGTGTGGCGTCCCCGGTGGGATTCGAACCCACGACCCGCTGCTTAGAAGGCAGCCGCTCTATCCAGACTGAGCTACAGG
>CAZTRJ010000053.1:2731-7297 GCA_964616615.1 uncultured Dehalococcoidales bacterium | reverse complement strand
CTGAATAGCAGACAAATACTCCCTTGACGGCGGTGTTTCTTCTAACTGCCTGATTTTGATATAGGTTACAGCTTCTATCTGGCTACCGAATTCGTCGGTCACGGTTACATTTACTCTGGTATAATTATCAGGATAGCCTTCATACCTATCCAATTGTCTCAAATCTCTTTCCGAAACTTCGTAAATAGCCCCGAGAACTTTCTCTCCCCTAAATGGCTGGATGCTGGCGACTCCGCCTCGCCACTTTCTCGACCAGCCAACAAACACCAGCTTATAGTTACTAAGGCTAGCCACAAGCATCGGCTTGCTGTCGGGGCAGCGCTCCTTCATTTGTTTTCTGCTGAGATTAGAGCCATAGGCAAAGTAATACACAGATTCCTCCCCTCAACCTGTTTACTAACCTCACCCCCTTAACCCCCCTCATGCAAAGACTACATCTACCTCTGTTGGAGAGGGGGAGGAGTTATGTAAGAGAGGCTTCGCCTCTCTTTGACTCTCCTTTAGCCCGTTTCCCACAAGGAAAATTCAGCCCTTTGACTCTCCCTTAGCCCGAAGCAGTAATTATGGAGTTTTAGAGGGGCGACAGCCCCTCTTTTCTAATCCTCCCCTTCCCCTTTAAAGGGGAAGGGGATACAGGGGATAGGGTAGATAAATAATCTCAAAATAACCCCTTGCCTTTCAGGCTTAGATAGTCCTTATCACCAACGATGATGTGGTCTAATACATCTATGCCCACAATCTCCCCAACTTCGGCTAGCCTTTTGGTTAGCTTTATGTCATCTTCTGAAGCCTCGGGGTCGCCTGAGGGGTGATTATGGACAAAGATAACCGAGGCGGCGCTGGCTGATATTGCCTCCTTGAATACCTCCCTGGGGTGAACAATGCTACTATCCAGGCTACCTATTGAAATTTCAGCTACTTTTATCAGCCGATTTCTGGTATCCAGCAACAGCGCCAGGAAATACTCCTTCTTTTTACCCTTTAACCTGCCCCTGACCACGCTGGCGACATCATCAGGGGTCTTAACTAACGGCTTGTCCCCAGCCTCGGCATAACCCTCCAATCGGTTAGCCAGCTCAAAAGCCGCCTTAATCTGAGACGCCTTAGCCAGACCAATCCCCTTCACCTGGGCTAGCTCCTCCACTGAAGCGCCGGCAATCCCTCTAAGATTGCCAAACTGACTTAACAACCTCTGGACGGTCACCGTCACCGACTCGCCGGCAATGCCACGACCCAGAATCAGAGCCAAAATCTCCGGTGCTGATAGAGCTTCCACCCCAAACTTTTGCAGCCTCTCCCGAGGTCGCTCCGAAATGGGTAAATCATGAATGGTAAATGACTTATTCACCTGCCTCCACCTCAATTGCCTGGAACTGTCCAGTAACATGCTCCCGCCATAAGGTATCCAGACCATCCATATCAAAGCCATAAGTCGTCTCTAAGGCGGCATCGTAGTTACTACCCTGGCTAAAGGTATTGAGCAGCTCAAGCATCTTACCCTGTCCGTAACTACTAATAAGAAATTCAACCAAACTGTAACTCTGGGCATAGGCAAGGATAGCCTCCTCAGCATAAGCCGAAAAGGGACTTGACAGGCTACGCACTGAAATAAGGTTATCTTCAGCTATTGCCTGTTCAAGATAAGAAGTATATCCTGGAGCCGCTACCCCCTCAGCATACACAGCTAAACCCTCGTCAAGCCAGGTAGGCAAACCACTATAGGGGTTAAGTGTCATCTGATGGATGACTAAGTGTGCCAGCTCATGGGCGATTGCCCTCTTGCCCCAGTAGAGGTTCATTGGAGCTATACCAATAACTATAGTGCCATGTCTGGTAAATGCTGCCCCTCCCGTCCACTCCTCAGGATAAATCATAGCCCCCTGTAAATCCTGGACATCGGCATAGATATATATTTTAGCCGGCTTCTCCAGCTCAGCACCAGTATCCTCCGCCAGCCGAGCCAGTGCTTGCTGAGCCGCTGCCATCAGCTCTTGAACAAAGGATTCACTCCCCTCATACCAGTATATAATTACTCTGCCCTCGGTTAAACTATCCCAGGAATAACGAGTATCATCAAACTGGACTTGAGCCGAAGCCGTTTCAACCTTCTCCCCACTGGCATCCTCCACCAGCCACCAATACTCCAGACTGGAGCCCGGCGGTAGCCCGCCAATTTTCACCATTTCCAGAGTCCAGCTAACATCAACCGTGGTCGCGGGCACAAACTCAATATACGCTTCGCTGGTTACCTGAGCATAGCTTATTCGGTCAACGGAGTAGCAGAGGCGAATATCAGTAATATTGACACCGCTCTCGGCTGACAGACTGAAGTTAAGCCCGGAAGGAAAATCTGCTTCAGCCGAGCTATCTAATACAACTAGCCCACCCTGAGCTTGAACCAAGGACGGGCTCAATAAAACCAGCAACAGGCAAAAAACCAGGGCTAATATTCCAGTCTTCTTAATCATATTTCCCCGACCGGAGATAGGCGGTTATAAAGCCATCCAGCTCCCCATCTAATACCGCCTCGGCATCGCTTGTTTCATAATCAGTTCTATGGTCCTTTACCATCTTATATGGATGGAGGACATAGCTTCTAATTTGGTTGCCCCAGCCAGCGGTGATACGCTTCCCCTTAAGCTTGGCTCTTTCTTCCGCCTTCTTAGCCAGTTCCAGCTTCAACAGACGAGCTTGAAGTATTCTCAAGGCAATTTCCTTGTTCTGGTATTGAGAGCGCTCACTCTGGCAGGTAGCCACCAGGCCGGTTGGCAGGTGAGTTAACCTGACAGCACTGCTTGTCTTCTGCATATGCTGTCCCCCTGGTCCGCTCGACCGGAACACATCAACCTTCAAATCATCAGGTTCTATCCTGACATCAACATCAGCTTCGGCTTCAGGCATAACCTCAACCAAGACAAAGGAGGTATGCCGAGCATGGTCAGCATCAAAGGGAGAAAGACGAACCAGTCGGTGGACACCATGCTCTGATTTTAGGTAGCCACAGGCATAATCACCACTAACCCCGACGATGGCACTCTTTATCCCTGCCTCCTCACCGGGGGAAATATCTAATATCTCAGCCTCATAACCACGACGCTCAGCCCAGCGAAGGTACATCCTCAGCAGCATCTGTGCCCAATCTTGAGATTCAGTGCCGCCGGCACCGGCATGAATAGCTAGAATAGCATTTCTGGCATCATACTCACTATTAAAAGCCATTTCCAGTTCTAGCTCATCAAGGTGAGACGACACCTTATCTATCTCCGACTGAACCTCTACCCTGAGCGAGGTGTCCTCCTCTGCCAGGGAAACTAATTCAGCAATGTCAGCTACCCTTCTTTCCAGCCCCCGCCACCTCTGCACCACCTTCTTCTGCTCAGACAAGAGGCGCATAACATCCTGCGCCCCTACCTGGTCTAACCAAAAGTCAGGCTGGGCTGACTGCTTCTCTAAGCTAACAATTTCCTCTTCCCTGGCTGAAATGTCAAAGATGCACCAGCGCCGTAGACACTCTAGCCTGTAAATCCTTCAGTTTGTCCCTTAACTCCTGCATTTATTCCAAAAGCCTCTCTTGATAGCTTGCCTCAGCGGTCCCGGTGCTCCTTTTCCGCTCCAGATTGCCCCCGGCTGCCAGATGAGCCAGCCGAGTAGGCTCCGGCAAGCGATAACCACGACAGCATTCCAGCACCCAGTAAATGGCAGATTGGAGATCAACCTTGTGACCTATGGAAACATAAATTGGCTTCACCCCGAGCTTGGTTCGCAAAGCCACCTCTATGGTCTCACCCTTATCTATTACTTCAGCATAGCTACCCGGCTTGTCACCGGGAACTTCATGCCTGCCACAGAGTAAAGACTTGGCACAGCCGATGGTCGGTGTATCCAAAAACAACCCTAAATGAGAGGCTAACCCCAGCCCCCTGGGGTGAGCAACCCCCTGCCCATCAACCAGGATAAGGTCAGGGGTAACAGCAAGCCTCTCGCAAGCAGCCAATATTAATGGTGCCTCCCTGAATGACAGAAACCCGGGGATATAAGGAAGAGCGAGCTTGCCCTGTGCTGATTTTGTTTCCACCAATCTAAGTTCGGGATAGCTTAAGACAACTACCGCTCCGTTAGCCACCCCCTCCACTTTGTTTACCGATATATCTACACCAGCTATAAAGCAAGGAGTGGTGACAGCACTACTTCTGGATACCTGTGCTGCCAGCCGCCGCTGGATATCCGAAGCCTCAGCCAGACTAACCTGCCAATTATGCAACCTCTCCACCTTCATACTCCGATTATAGCCACAATATAATCTGTTGACAACTTATTAACCTACCCCCTTTATCCCCCTCCCTTTGTAAGGGAGGGGGAGGGAAGTTTAAAGGGGCTTCGCCCCTTTAAACTTCCCTCCAAGCAATGTCCAAAGCGATAGGAGCACCCCGAAACGCTCCAGTGTTATGGCAACCAGATATAGGGGGATTGGGAGCACAGCCCCCGAATACAACCCTAGGGTGGGAGGGTGGGAAGAAAGAGATTAATAACCATATCTTAACCAGTATTGACAGCCACATAGTTATC
>CAZTRJ010000053.1:2110-2721 GCA_964616615.1 uncultured Dehalococcoidales bacterium | reverse complement strand
CTCCCGTGTTGAGGCAACAAATAATGGGGGGATTGGGACCCAATCCCCCGAAACCAACCCCAGGGGGGGGGGGGGGGAAAGAAAGAGATTAATAACCATATCTTAACCAGTATTGACAGCCACATAGTTATCAGGCATAATAGCCTGTAAACAAGGCTAGGTAAAAATGGTAAAGATTAGATTACGGCGAGTAGGTGCCAAGGGTCAGCCAAGTTATCGACTAGTAGTAGCCGATGTTCGTGCCCCCCGTGATGGGGCATTCATTGCCATTCTGGGACACTATAATCCCCTAACCGACCCAGAAACAGTAGTCATAGATGAAGAAAAAGCGCGACACTGGTTAGAACAGGGGGCCCAGCCGACGGATACCGCCGCCAGGCTATTAGCCAAAGTCGGCATTATAGAAGAGTCCGAAGCAAGAAAAGAGAAAATCAAAGCCGGCATTGCCGCCAAACCCGAAGCAAGCAAGGAGAAAGCCAAGACTGGCGTCACCGAAAAACCCAAAGCAAGTAAGGAGGAACCCGAAGCCAGCGTCACCGAAAAACCTGAAACAAGCAAGGAGGAACCCGAAGCCAGCGTCACCGAAAAACCTGAAACAAGCAAGGAGGAAC
>CAZTRJ010000053.1:0-2010 GCA_964616615.1 uncultured Dehalococcoidales bacterium | reverse complement strand
CCGAAGCCAGCATCACGGAAAAACCCAAAACAACCAAGGAGAAAGCCAAGACTGGCGTCACCGAAAAACCCAAAGCAAGCAAGGAGAAAGCATGAAAGAACTAATAGAATACATCGCCAAATCAATTGTCAATCTACCTGATGAAGTGGTGGTAACCGAGGAAACCGGTGACCAAGGCATAACGCTTAAGTTGCAGGTTAACGATGAGGATAAGGGGAGAGTTATTGGTAAGCAAGGACGGGTAGCTGAA
This sequence comes from uncultured Dehalococcoidales bacterium, assembly GCA_964616615.1. Taxonomy (GTDB): domain Bacteria; phylum Chloroflexota; class Dehalococcoidia; order Dehalococcoidales; family DAOVUZ01; genus DAOVUZ01. Next base: position 1,760 of record CAZTRJ010000053.1, on the reverse strand, counting down.
GCCATGCGCACCTTGCTCAGGGTAAAAGCAGCTAAAGCCGGCACCAGAGCTAATCTCGAGATTATCTAAGAATAACCCTAATAGTCAACCATCCACACCCAGCGATGAAACCATCCGAGCTGGAATTTATAACTATTGGTCAAATCCTCGCCCCCTGGGGGATTAAGGGTAAACTGAAGGTGGAGGTGGTAACCGATTTCCCCCAACGCTTCACCCCCTCTTCAACGGTTTATATCAACCGACAACCGATGACTATCGACAGTACTGAGTGGCATAAGCGAACAGTAATTATCAAGCTTAACACCGTTGATAGTATTGAAGCGGCTCAAAGGCTCCAGGGGCAACCAGTAGAAATACATCACAGTCAGGTCTACCCTTTACCTGAAGGGCAATACTACCATTTTCAAATCATCGGGCTTGAAGTATGGACAACCGGCGGAGAACTACTGGGAAATATCACCGAGATTCTGACCGCAGACAGTAATGATAACTATGTAGTCCGTGGAGCTAAAGAGGAGATTCTTATCCCTGCCATTGACGACGTAATAAAATCTATTGACCTGAATAAAGGACGCATAGTTATTGAGCCCATTGAGGGCTTGCTGAGCCTGAATCAAAAAGCGGCTAAGAACCAGCCTCCCCAGCTTTAAAAATGGCATATTTTACCAGAGGAGGTGCCACCAGTTCGTTTATGATGACTGAAGCAAGCACTGCATTCATCATTATAGCTCCAAAGGCAGGAAATGCGCTCTTGGCGAGGAGAGCTAAACCTATAGTAACCCCGGCTTTGGGCAGTAGGGCAAGACCCAGATATTTTTTTACAGTGCCTCCTGCATGAGAAATTGTAGCCCCGGCTCTGGCTCCAAGATACTTGCCGCTGAATCTACCGAGCACAATTAGTAATGCTAATATACCGGCAGTTTGGATAACGCCCAGGTCAAAATGCAATCCTGCCAACACAAAAAACATAGCAAAGATTACATCTTCGATTCCCTCGACTACACTAAACATCCCATTTTCCCTTGCTTTATTCACCACGACAAAGCCAGCAACCATGTTCGCCAAAATTGCTGAGATACCCAGGAGATTAGTAACGCCGATACACAGCATAATCATTCCAAAAACTACCGCCAACAGCAATTCACGCGTTCTTACCAGCTTAGCTATATAAATTAAAGCAAAGCCGAAAAGCACGCCTATGACTACTGCCGCAGCTATATGTAGGAAAGGGACACCCAGCACTTGGTAAAGGGAGATACCTGCGGTACCAATCACCAAGGGTTGGCATATACCTAAAGCAATGGCAAAGGCTATAACCGCAATGGCATCATCAAGGGCAACTACCGCCAATAAAGTTGTGGTCAAAGGGCCTTTCGCCCTGTATCCGTTGATTACCGCTATTATTGCCGCTGGGGCAGTGGCACACGATATCGCACCTACGATAAAAGCCATTGGGAAATAGGTCTGAGAGAAAGTTGCGTTGGGGATGGTCAAGATGAGAGGAGATAAGAACGCTAGCAGTAAGGTAACCACCAGCCAGGCACCTAAACTTTGGAAAGGTGCTATCCAGGCGATACTCCTTTCCAATTTTCGTAGAGGCCCTAGGCGAAGACTCCCCCCAATCAAAAAGGCAATAATGCCCAGAGCGATATCGGTGATTATATCCAAGTTTTCTATTGTCGCCGCCGGTATTATGTTTAGCAGAGAAGGACTCAACAAAATACCGATGATGATATAGCCGGTAATCCTGGGAAACTTGA
>CAZTRJ010000052.1:0-7395 GCA_964616615.1 uncultured Dehalococcoidales bacterium | reverse complement strand
CTACAGAGACTATATTCCCACCATTACCAGACAACCCATTACCAGACAACCCATTACCAGACAACCTGATTGCTCTTATCAGTTATCAATGCTATACTCAAAGATAAAGTGCAGCAGGAGGATTTTAGGTGAAACGAGCTGATGGTCGTGCCTGGAATGAGCTACGACCGATAAAAATAATCCCCGGCTTCCAGAGCTTTGCCGAAGGCTCAGCCCTGATAGAACTGGGGGAGACCCGGGTACTGTGCTCGGTCAGCGTAGAGGAAAGAGTGCCCCCCTTCCTCAGAGGTGAAGGCACTGGCTGGGTTACTGCTGAATACTCTATGCTCCCCCGCGCCACCACTACCCGCACCCCCCGTGATTCCTCGCTGGGCAGGGTTGCCGGCAGAAGCCAGGAAATTCAACGCTTAATCGGACGCTCACTACGAGCAGTAACCGACCTCACTGCCCTGGGGGAGAGAACCCTAATCATAGATTGTGATGTGCTTCAGGCAGATGGTGGCACCAGAACGGCAGCTATCACCGGCGCCTATGTAGCCCTACATCAAGCCATGCAAACCCTGGCAAACATGGGAATAATATCATCCATACCCCTGAATAGTGCCGTAGCTGCCACCAGCGTTGGCGTCGTGCATAGTTATGCGCTATTAGACCTGTGCTACGATGAAGACTGCAATGCCGAGGTTGATTTCAATGTGGTAATGACCAGCGAGGGTAAATTCGTTGAGGTTCAGGGAACTGCTGAAGCTAAGCCCTTCTCCAAGGAGACTATTGATTCTTTACTTTCCTTAGCCGAAAATGGCATTGAGCAACTATTTAAAATTCAGCAGGCTGCTCTGGAAACAGTAACACTAAAATAAATAAGCTGGGAAATCCCAAATTACAACTTTAAAGGAGGAAAAATGAAATCAAAACTAATCCTAATGTGTGCTATGGTTGCCACCTCACTATCCCTCTGTGCCTGTTCCCCAGCCATAGATGTTTCCTATGACGAGTTTATGAACCTCCAGCATATTAGCCAAGAAACGGAAGTTGCTGTTGACGACTCATTCACAGTAAGTTTGGGTTCTAACCCAGCGTCAACAGGCTTTCAGTGGTCAGAGTCGGCACAAATTAGCGACCAAACTGTATTACAGCAGACAGCTTACGAACTTGTGCCTCCGACAGACGGTCTCCTCCTGGCGCCTGGGACTCCCGGCAAAGAAATATGGACTTTCCAGGCACTCAAGGAAGGTGAGTGCACTGTATCTATGGAATACAGCCAGCCGTGGGAAGGTGGTGAGGAGGCAGTCTGGACATTTAACCTGACCGTTACTGTCAGATAAAGTCCGTAGAGATACTATAAATAGAATAACCCGCTGTGCTGGGTCTGGAAATAGCAGCAGTAAGATAAGCAGGAGCTTAACTGGTGGAAGAGAAGGACTTTGACGCAAGACTAACCAAGCTAAGTCATGACATTGACCAATTGGATGCGAAGTTAGACGATAAAATTTCATCACTTAAAGAGGAATTGAGAAAGTGGATTCTGGGAGCTTATTTAGCACACATACGTGATACATCAACGGTTTATATTGACATGATTAGTACCCTTAACCCACCTTTATCTAAGTCAGCTAAGAGAGCTCGCGATGAAGTAATGAAGCTCAGCAAAGAGTATTTTGACATGGTTGACAAAATCTCAGCCGATGAATTTCAAAATAATTTAATGAAGCTCAGGGAAGAGGTAAACAGGATAACCCGTAGCGCCGGGCTTCAGGAAATTTGGAAGATAGAAACCAAGGATTAGTCGCTTAAGCCCTTACCTGCCCGCTACCAAAGATAATCCACTTGTAGCTGGTTAGTTCCCTCACCCCTAACGGACCGCGGGCATGAAACTTCTGGGTGCTAATGCCCACCTCCGCCCCCAACCCAAACTGACCGCCATCGGTGAACCGGGTGCTGGCATTAACATAGACACAGGCAGCATCCACCTCATTAAGAAATCGCATGGCAGCTTGATATTCCTCAGTGATAATAGCCTCGGAACGCCCTGAGCCAGAATGGTCAATATGCTCCAGCGCCTCATCCAGAGAATCCACCACCTTAATTGCCGCCACCAGGGCCAGGAACTCCTTGCCCCAGTCCTCATCTGTAGCCGGGACTAGCTTGAAAGCAGGATAAGATTTAAGGATAGCCAGCGCCCGCTCATCGCAGTGCATCTCTACCCCAGCCTTTGCCCACTCAGCCGCCACCAGGGGCAGGTAGCGTGGGGCAATATCAGCATGAACCAGCAGGCTATCCAGGGCATTACACACCGTAGGTCGTTGCACCTTGGCATTAAAGGCAATAGCCACTGCCCTATCCACATCGGCACTCCGGTCAACATAGGTATGACAAACTCCAACCCCACCACTAACCACCGGCATAGTGGCATTCTCCGAGATAAACTTTATCAACTCGGCTCCACCCCGGGGGATAATCAGGTCAATAATGCCCCCCATCTTGAGCATTTGACTGACCAGAGTTCGGTCGGTAGATTCAATAAACTGAACGGCCCCATCAGGCATTCCGGCTCTTTTACCGGCATCCTGAACCACTCCGGCCAGGGCGCTGTTGGAGCGCACTGCCTCCTTGCCCCCCCTGAGGATAATGGCATTACCTGCCTTCAGGCAAAGCGCTGAAATATCTATAGTAACATTGGGTCGGCTCTCATAGATAGCCCCGATTACCCCTAGCGGAACCCGCTTCCTGCCGAGCTGCAAGCCATTGGGCAGGGTGCGCATATCAAATACCTCTCCCACCGGGTCGGGGAGAGCCGCCACCGCCAGCACATCCTGGGCGATAGCCTCAAGCCGTTCTGGTGATAGCATCAAGCGGTCAAGCATAGCCACACTCATGCCTGAGTTATGAGCCTCGTGGTAATCAATTTGATTGGCAGACAGTATCTCGCCCTTCTTCGCCAGCAGGTCATCAGCAATATTATGTAAAGCCTTATTCTTGACCTCGGTGGAAAGGTAAGCCATACGGCGAGATGCTGCCTTCGCCGCCCTACCCTTCTCCTCCAGTTCTTCAATAGGTGATGTCATATTTTTAACTCCTTTTTATGGTAACCCTATCCCCTGTATCCCCCTCTCCTTATCAAGGAGAGGGGGAGGATGGTTGTTGAGAGGGGCTTCGCCCCTCTAACTCTCCTCCTTCAAGTTACTAATCTTGACTTCCTGACCAAGTCGCTCAGCCAACCACCGGTCAGCAAGCAGCAACATATTTCCTGAATCTGAATCTCCAGCTACACAGGCATAACTACTATTATTGGCAAAGTATATGCCAACTATAGCCCCTAAACAAGCATCATATTCATCACTCAGTTGACCAAGATTGCCTGAAGCATCAGGGTAATGGAGAGGTATTCGAAACTTCAAGCCATTATCTGCATCCATTAGCAGTGAATACAAATATTCCATATTTTCCAGGCGTTTCTCCCTTCTCTTCTCCCGTTTATACTTTAGAGGCCAGTAAGTACGAAATCCATCATCAAGCAAGGTATCAAATTTATCAAGATTGAGACGCTGAAGCAATTTTCTATCCTTCAAATAGGCTAGAAATTTATAAATAGCATAGGGATATATCTCATACACTTTAACCCTCTTTTCATCCTTTTCCAGAAGCACTTTTAGTCTCTTACCTCTACTTCCCGCCTTAGATGCTGGTAATGCCGGCAGGGTCTGACTGGCTAAAGCCTTATCAATAGGTCGGAAATGCTTACCCTCAAGGCTATCACAGCCATCTAAGGGTATATCAAGGAGGATAATAGACCCTGGCTCAGCACTCTCACCGACTAATTCTAGCAGTTCATTATCATCATTAGCCGGCACAATTTTGACATTGCCGTCCAAGTCAGCAATAGCTAAAGCTCTACGCCCCTTTTTATCTTCCTTCCACGGCAGATCAATACTAATCATATTCATAAGCCATCCCCAAACAGGCTTTCATTTGGTAACCCTATCCCCTTCCCCTTGATAAGGGGAAGGGGAGCACTTTTCCGAGAGTTGCAAATTCTCCTCAAAATGCAGTCGCTTCAGCGTGTGAGGGTGACTGTCAGCCTCACACACCCTCTGGATGTCTATGGGTTGGTCTCCCTATGTGAATCTCATGCTCACAGCTAAGGCCATATTTCCCCAGAAGAATATATAAAGATGGCTGCGCTGGTCACCTGCGCAGAAAGGCTGACTCAGCCTAGCCGCGTATTCAGCTATTTTCTCATTTCCTACCTTGGGGAAGGTGTCAAGAGAGTAGTGCAATCTCGAGTTGACCAGCTTGCTATCAAGACACTCGACAAGCACGGCGGGAGGAGCCTTTTCCTGCTCTTCTAATGTCTTCAGACCATAATAGAGATAACCTGGTTCCAATAGCTCCTGACCTCGGCTTAGCTCTACCGCTTGCCCCATTCTAGCGTCTATCTTGCCTACGCGATGCGAACTAACCCTCTCGCCATTTACATAGTGGGAAGAGACTATCTCACCACTCCTGTGTAACGCGATATGTGTATTAGTTTTGTCTACATCTTTGCGTATATCCATAGCAGCAGTCCAATACAGGTCGCGTGTCTGACGAAGCTCGAATCTGGCCCACCGCTTGATAGCCACAGTAGAGCCCAATCCGAACCGCACAACTACGGGTAATGTCAATTTAAATTCCCTGATCTCTCCCTTTTTCAAAATGCCCTCTCTTCACTCCCTTATTTAGGGGCCTTGCCTATCTCATACCCTTAAGTCAGCAGGGTATTGACAGAATTACAGTAACTATACTATACTATTTACTAGTAAGAAAGGCTCCTGGAAATCGGTTGGTCACCTGCTAAGGGTGGCAGCGTCTGTAGAGGCGTGGGATCCTACCGCCGGGAGCTATTTTTTATATACTATTTAGCCATTTGTATGTCCCTGATAATACTTGCGGAATCAGCTTGCTTTTGTGTGGCATAAACTTTATGCCATAGCCGAATACCTTGTCATCTCGTCTATACAGTTTGTCTTTAAGCATCAACAGGTACGAGTCTTCAATCACACCATATTTATACTCTACAGCATTATAAACTGCGCCACAAACACAATCAGCAAGCTGTACTAAGTTAGATTGCGACTTGGATTTGGGCTTCACTCCCAAGATGCAACCCTTCCTAATTTCACAGTCCGGCTGGCTTTGAATGTAGTTTAGATAGCCATTTAACTCCTTATATTTAATGCCAGCTTTATTTTCTGGATATAGCCTCACTTTGTAGCCTTTATCATCACAGTACCAACTAATACGCTCTACCAACCGCCTGAATGTATAAAAATATAACCTACCCCCTAATTTCAGGCTGGCATTAACAATGTCTTGGTGTTGTGTATCAACTAACACTGAGCAGACAGAAAAGCCATTACTGGCTAATTCCTCGACTACAGCCTTTTTTCTTGGATGGCTGAGTTCTGACCAGTGGAGAACTTTATCAGCACCCAAATTAATTCGCTGTTTTATCCGGTGATAAGCGTTCCCTAGCGCAACAGCCTCTTCCTGGCTAGCAATTAGTGCCGTAACGACAAACCACTTTGTTCCCTTACCTCCTACGCCCTCGTCACCAGATTCATCTATATAAGCATACATTTCCATTGATTAGTTTCCTAAAACACTACCAAACCATGCTTTTATTCACTATTCAAACGGGCCGAAGCCAGTAACATGATATACATAGCGGGGTGGGACTCCGCTCACTGCCCGGTTAACCCTCTTTTTGAGATAGCATCCGCTTCTACGCTTATCCTCCAGCTCAATTATATACCTTTCGTCCTCACTAAGGGGAGGAGAACCTATAGTGCTGATTTCTCCCCACCAATTTGTTGCTGCTTCGTTATGGAACAACTGGTATTCAACATTAGCTACAAACTGGTCATCACTGAATCTATAGAGCTTGCCTATACCCACTTTATTCCTCCTAAAGAACAGCTAAATTATTTCGGTGCACGACCTCGGAGCCGTAGTCATAACCAAGGAGGGGAGCGATTTTTCTGGAGTGTGCCCCTTTAATCGCCTCAATATCAGCCGAGCTATAGTTGGCTATGCCACAGCCCAGGCGAACACCATCAGGGTCATAGATATTAACTATGTCACCACGCTGAAACTTACCTTCAACCTGCTTGATGCCAGCGGCGAGCAGGCTCCGCTTCTGCTTCCTCAGCGCCAGGGCAGCCCCGGAATCTACCACCAGCTTCCCCCTGGTGGAAAGACCACTGAGCATCCAACGCTTACGGCTCTCCAGCTTGCTGGTGGTTGGCACAAAATGGGTGCCTGCCTCTTTACCCGCTACCAGCCGTAAAATAATATCCGACTCCCTGCCGTCAGCGATAACTACAGTTACCCCTGAGGCAGTAGCCAGCTTGGCTGCCTCTATCTTGGTAACCATACCTCCAGTGCCAAGACCGCCAGGTGTTTCCGCCGCTAATTGCTCAATCTCGGAATCTATCGCCTCCACCTGTGAAATAAGGCGGGCATCAGGGTCACGGCGGGGGTCAGCAGTATATAGCCCGGCAGTATCAGTCAGAATTAGTAGCAGGTCAGCATCAATCAGATTAGCTACCATAGCTGACAGGTTATCATTATCACCGAATTTAGCCTCCTGAATCTCATCTACCGCCACCACATCATTCTCATTGACAATGCATAACACCCGAAGCTCCAGTAACGCCAGAAGGGTATTGCGGGCATTTAGATAACCGGCATGGTCGGAAAGGTCAGACTTGGTAAGTAAAGCCTGAGCCACAGTAATATTATAGTGACTGAATAGCTGCTCATAGACCTGCATCAGGCGATTTTGTCCCACTGAAGCCAATACCTGCTTGCAGGGAATACCCCTAAGCTCCCTGGTTAACCCCAGTTTATACCTGCCCAAGGCTATCGCTCCCGAAGAAACAACGATAAGCTCCAGCCCCTGCTTATGCAGTTGTGCTACCTGACCCACCAGGCTTGACATTATATCCTGATTCAGGTGGTCGCTACCGCCAGTGAGCAGAGAGGTGCCAAACTTAGCCACTATTCGGCGATATGGCAAAGGCGATTTTACATTCAAGTCTTTACCCATTTACCGCAAACCCAGATAAATCCGCTCCATTATAGCAAGCCGAGGTAAATTGGACAAATTTAGTAACCCTATCCCCTTTATCCCCTTCCCCTTATTAAGGGGAAGGGGAAAGGTATTTTTTAGAGAGGCTAACGCCTCTCTAACTCTCTCCTTTGATTAATAATGAGCTTTTAATCAGAGTGTCTAAGATGAGGCTTCGCCTCTCTTCAACTCTCCCTCAAACCACATCCCTTACCTCCTTCAAACCACATCCCTTACCAAGGAAAGAAAATTTCTTTAAATGGGCAAAACCCCCCAGATACGAT
>CAZTRJ010000051.1:2159-7495 GCA_964616615.1 uncultured Dehalococcoidales bacterium | reverse complement strand
GGGGAGGGTAAATAATAAAGAGGGGCTTCGCCCCTCTTAAACTCCCTTCCAGCTCAAATTCAGCTTGGGATACCAACTACTTGCAAGCCAACCAATCTACTTCTCTGCTTGTTGAGAAACCTTCAAGTTAAACCAAGAATTGACATTACATAGTAGAGTGTGTATAGTATTATGTAATAAAGTTGTGGAAGCATCAGATGGTAAAGAAAGTGATACAGGTTCCTGTTGATGAGGAGCTCCTCAAGAACTTAGATAGTCTATCAAAAAGACAGCGTAGAGCTAGGGCAGAGGTAATTCGCCAGGCCTGCTCGCGTTATTTGCAGCAGGTTGAAGATGAGGAACTGGACAGACTTTATCAACAGGGATACATAAGAATCCCTGAGGAACCAGAAGCGGGAGAGATACAAATAGCTGTGTCAGGGGAAGCCCTATCCAAGGAGTCATGGTAAATGCACCGTGGCGAAGTGAGGTGGGCTGAATTACCCTCACCCATGGGCAGACGTCCGGTTCTTTTGTTGTCAAGAGATGCAGCTTATAGCGTCAGAACCTCAGTAACAGTTGCCATAGTTACCCGTACCATCCGCAACATTCCTGTTGAAGTGCTGCTTGGGCTATCAGACGGGATGCCAGCAAAATGCGTGGTAAACCTGGACGATATACTCACCATTCCTAAGTCCAGACTGACAGAGCGAATCACCCGGTTATCCCCAGACAAGATGACCGCTGTGGCGAAGGCTATTGTTTTTGCGCTTGACCTCAATATTTAATAATTGTTTTAAGAGGCTTGAATAGTGAGTAAGAAATGGCGGTTTAGTATAAGGGTTAATAACTCCCGCCCCCTTAAACTCCCTTCCAGTTAGAATGCAACTTGGGATACCAATTTCTGAAGCTAGAATCCGCCGAACACGTAAAAAGATTCTGGGGTGCATATCGTCCTTCCAGAGATTTTCTTGAATATTATTAGATGATGGACTATTTAGTAGGCATGAAATAAGAAAGACTTTTTGAAGAATCTTATACTTTGTTATATAGTGGCTACAAAATAAGTGAGATTCTAAGAGAAAATGTTTACGGATCCACAAGAGTTCATATTATATCTAAAGCGGAAATATGCCAATCTATATAAAACTGATAAGGTGGCGGATAAGGAATTTTATGAAATAACTAAAAGGGAATTGAGTGATTATGGTACTTCGGTAGAAGATGCGAGCCATAAAGGTTTAGATTGGGTTATCAGTGAAATTTATGATGGAATCCTGTGCCAACTAGATTTAGAAGTAAAAAACAATGTAAAAAGATCCATGGCAGTTGGTGTAGTTGAAACAGGAGAAGTCAATGCATGGATAGCAAAAGGGGGATTAAATACCTATGGGATTATTCTCAATAGTGGGTTGATGTTACTACTTCACAAGGCATTCAAGTTAATGGTTGCGAGTACTAATCCACAAGGAATTACGTATTGCAATAGGAAGAATGCTTCGCAAATTAGCCAGGATGATATCTGGTTGATGTTTAAGGATTTATGCAAAATTTATGTTGAGACGGGAGTGCCAAGAGGACCTATGTTGAAACTAAAGGAAGAATTGCTTGTAAAACACTCAAGTCTACTACATCTGGGTGAAGTTTTCGTTTTTTGTCACGAAATTGCACATTTTTTGAATGGTGATTTAGATGACCAAAGTAATTTTATTAGTCTGGGGCATGACAAGATAGCAATGAAATACTTAGAAGGGAAAAACCATGAAATTGAATACAAAGCTGATATAAAGGGCTATGAAATATTTTCTAGATACGCGAATACCAAGTACCCTAAGATTCCGAACGAATTACGTATGATGCCAATTGTTATCCTGATGGACATATTGGGAGCAATAGGCATAGAGGAAAATTATACCCATCCATCACCTAAAGATAGGGTTATCAATATAGCACGATCTTATTATGGGGGTAAGGTAGCAAAATTCTGGAAGAGTTCCTACGAAATGTTCAAATTGTAGATGGCTTTATTATGATGTAAGACTGAAGGTAATCCTAAAAGTTCTCTCTTTCGTCCAACTAGCTCTACCAAGAAAACTGGGAAGAACCGTTAAAATATCTTAAGTAAACAACAGGTGTTAAGAGGGGCGAAGCCCCTCTTTTCAATTTCCTCCCCCTTCTCCTTGAGGGGAAGGGGGATACAGGGGGATGGGGTTACTAGAAAAAGCGGGAGAATAGGGTTAAAATAGTCCCAAACTAACAAGGATGAGCCAATGAAAATAGCAATAATTGGTGGCTCGGGAAAGATGGGACAGTGGTTTGCCCGCTTCTTATTGAAAGAGGGTAACGAGGTAATAATAACCGGGAGAAACCAAAAGAAGCTACTGGAAGCCAAGCAAGAGCTGGGTGTCGAAGTCGCTACCAATGTGGAAGCAGTGAAAAATGCTGATGCGGTTCTGCTCTCAGTGCCCATAGACAATTTTGAAGAGGTTGTAGAGCAAATCTGCCCCTACACCCATTCCGGTCAGATTATTATCGATATTACATCCATTAAGGTATCCCCGGTGGAAACGATGCATAAGCATATAAAAACAGGGGTAGTGCTGGGTGCACATCCCATGTTTGGTCCCGGTGCCAGAGATATTGCCAATCAGAACTTTATCCTGACCCCTACTAACGAAGAAGAGACAGCCCTGGCTCAAAAAACCAGGAAATACTTAGAAGAACGAGAGGCCAGAGCTACCATGATGACCCCCGATGAACACGATGAGATGATGACTGTCATTCTGGGGCTATCTCACTTTATCGCCATAGTTTCCGCTGATACCCTGCTGAGCCTTGAGCAACCGAGACAGATGCAAGCAATTGGGGGGAGCACTTACAAGGTGCTGCTAACACTGGTGGGGAGCGTTATTTCCGAGGACCCTGAGTTCTACGCCTCCCTGCAAATGAGTTTACCCAATATGACGGAGATTGAGAAGCTGTTTCAAAGAAGCTCAGAAACATGGGCTGATTTAATAAAGAATAGAGATAGGCAGGAATTTGTAAACAGAATGAATACCTTAAAAAATAGGCTGGAAAAAGGCGACCTTGACTTGAAAAAGGCTTATGAAAATATGTACAAGCTCGCCGAAGGGCTATAGAAATTACTTATATCCGATGTTTGATTAGCCTCCTGTTCACGAGCGGCTGAGGGACTCAACAAAAAGACATGCCCCGTCTTAATCTTTACCACTGATTTTTTAGACTTAATGGTGGTATCAATGTCCTTATTTCTTAAGACCCTGCCCCTCTTTTGGATAAAAGACTCCAATTCATCCCGTCGGCGAATTACCTTCACCCCCTTGCTCTCCAGTCCTATCTTATAGATAATGTCAACCGTTTCTCGTAGTGCCTCTGACATAGACTCCTTATCAATATACTGTTTAAGTCGTTGCTTTTCGGCAGGGGTAAGAACAAAGACCGCTCTCCCCGCTCTCCTTTGCTGGAGCGGCTTTTCCCGGCGTCCAACTTCTAATTCCTGAACCACACTACCGCCTCCAATATAGTTGATAAATTTATGGTCGTATTTTAGAGGATTAAGGTAAAAATTGAGGTAACCAGGGTAAATAGGCGGTTATAAATCAGTAAAGGTGAAGTAAAATAATGGTTCCTACCCAGGGGCTAAGATTGGCTCAGGTGAATCCCGATTGTCAGTTCTATTGCTATAACATTCTCTGGCTGATATAATACACCAGCCAAGCACGACGCTGGGTTAAGGTTGTGATTATACGGGAGGCTATTATTAAAATGAACGTCCTTAAAGGGTTAGCTCTCGGTCTTTTAATCTTCCTCCTCGTCCTGTCGCTATCTATTTTTGGTGTTGCCTTCCTGTTAAATCAAACCATCCTCAACCCAAGCTTTGTCAGCTCTGAAATCAATAAACTCGATGTGCCCTTACTGGCAGAAGAACTTCTCAGTGAACAAATTAGTGAGCATATCCCTATAGAAGAAGAGTTTGTGGCTGAGGTTCTAGATGGCACCATCACTGACCTTGAACCCTGGATGCAAGAACAGGTAACTGATATTGCCGATTCCGCCTATGACTACCTTACCGGAAGTAGTCAAAGCCTGAGTGTGGTCATCTCCTTAGACCCGGTGAAGGAAAGCCTAAGAGATAACCTGTGGCAAGCTTTCTTAGAATCACTACCACCGGAGCTTGCTGGGCTACCCCAAGCCGAGATAGAGCAGTATTTTGACGATTTTTATCAGGTATTTTCCGAGCAGATACCATCAACATATGAGTTTACTGAAAGCTCGTTACCTCCCGATGTCCTAGCCATAGTGGAGCAGGCGAGGCAAGTTATCAGCTACTTCCAGCTCGGCTACAAAATTCTGATTGGCGTTATTGTGCTGCTAATCGTGGGTATTATTCTCATCGACCATCAGATAAGAGGCACTAGCCGCAAATTGGGCGCCATCTTCCTGCCCGAAGGAATTCTGATGCTGGTGGGTTTTTTCGTAACCAAATACATTGTCGGAACACAGATAGCGCAATTTGATATTCCCTCCTATCTTGAGGAGTGGATACCACAACTAGTCAGTGACTTTGCGGCACCGCTGCTAACGCTCGGCATCGGTCTTTCAGTTGTCGGAGTAGTCCTGCTTACCGTCTCTTTCGTCTATAAACGCCAAGCTTAGTCCCGAACACTGACTACTCAGTCTTCTCTAAATCAGCAGCAGTGCTGCGCTTATGCACGATGAGCTTAAGTCCGTCCTGCCCTACCACTATAACCTCCTCACCGGTGTCCATCATCCCACTTGCCGATTTTGCCTGCCAAAGCTCGCCTTTAATTCTGACCAGACCCTCCGGGGCTAGCGGACTCACCACCTCACCCTGGCTACCAACCATATCTGGCAGACCACCCAGCGGTTCTTTCCTCAGGGCTCGACTGCCCCTCCGATAGGTAATAACCGAATAGGCACCCCAGGCTATCATCAAGGCAATAAGACCAGCCAGAGGGAAGTTATAAATACCTAAATAGGGCAAACCCCAAAGCACAATGGCAGCGATGGCTGCCTCTTCCAGCAGGGTGCTAAAAATAGCCCATATAAGCCTAGCGCTCATCTTGATACCATTATAGCAGGATGGCTACTGTTGTGATTATTTATCTACCTCACCCCTTTAATCCCCCTCTCCTGAAGGAGAGGGGGAAACTATTTTTAAAAGGGGCGAAGCCCCTTAAACCCCTATTTTGAGTACTGTGTCACCAAACTTATTGCCAACCATGCACTTCTACAAAGAGAGGGGGAAGAGACTTTAGAGAGGGGCGAAGCCCCTTAAACCCCTATTTTGAGTACTGTGTCACCAAACTTATTGC
>CAZTRJ010000051.1:0-2059 GCA_964616615.1 uncultured Dehalococcoidales bacterium | reverse complement strand
CCATGCACTTCTACAAAGAGAGGGGGAAGAGACTTTAGAGAGGGGCGAAGCCCCTCTCTTACCTACACCCCCCTTCCCTTGGTAAGGGAAGGGGGCAGGGGGATAGGTTGTTAACCAATCAGGATGGCTCGTGTTGCTGATACTCAAATATGGGTGCTATAATTGGCAAATATAATTATTACAGAAAGCATTTATCAGGGAAAGTTTAAAGGGGGTGAGGTTGATAATGAAGCTAAGTGGTGACGATGTATTACATATTGCCCTGCTGGCTCGACTGGGCTTGACCGAGACCGAGGTGGATAAGTTCAGAGAGCAATTATCCAATATCCTGGAGAACTTTGAGATATTACAGCAGGTAGATACCAGCGGTGTCCCACCTACCGCCCAGCCTATTCCTCTCCAGAATGTAGTTAAGGATGATGAAGCCGCCGATTCCCTACCCCCGTCAGAGATTCTAGCCAATGCCCCCCGAAAAGACGAAAACTTCTTCAGGGTGCGGGCAGTGCTGGAGTGATAAATTAACTAAGGGGGTAAGGTTGATACTTAACAAATTAACAATTCATGAGGCACATCAGCTACTTAAGACCAAGCAGCTTTCCTCGGTTGAATTAACCAAGGCTTATCTGGAGCGTATCCGCCAGGTAGAGCCCAAGGTTCGTGCCCTGGTTACCATCACCGATGAGCTGGCGCTGAAACAAGCCCAAAAGGCTGATGAGCTTATTGCCACCGGTGACATCAGCCCCCTCACCGGCATCCCGATGGTAATCAAGGACAACATGTGCACCAAAGGAATACCAACCACCTGCTCGTCAAAGATGCTGGAAAACTTTGTGCCACCCTATAATGCTACCGTGGTTGAAAAATTAAATGACGGCGAAGCAGTAATTCTAGGCAAAGCCAATATGGATGAATTTGCCATGGGTTCGTCTAATGAGCATTCCGCCTTTTTCCCGACTCATAACCCCTGGGATTTGAGCCGTGTCCCCGGAGGGAGCAGCGGCGGTCCCGCCGCGGCGGTAGCTGCCGGCGAGGCAATCTACACCTTAGGCTCGGATACCGGGGGCAGTATTCGCCTGCCGGCTGGCTTTTGCAGTGTTACCGGCTTAAAACCTACCTACGGCAGGGTAAGCCGTTATGGCCTGGTTGCCTTTGCCAGCTCCCTCGACCAGATTGGACCTCTGACCCAGGATGTTACCGACTGTGCCCTGGTGTTGAATACCATTGCCGGCTACGACGCCCGAGATTCCACCTCAGTCCCCTATCCCACGCCCGATTATACCCAGTGCCTGACTACCGACCTCAACGGGGTTAATATCGGCGTCCCCAAGGAGTATTTCGTTGAGGGGATGCAGGGCGAGGTGGAAACAGCGGTGCGAGCCGCCATCAATAAGCTCGAGGAGCTGGGGGCGAGGATAGAATGGGAGGTGTCACTACCCCATACCCCCTATGCCCTGGCGGCATACTACATTATCGCCCCCTCGGAGGCTTCGGCTAACCTGGCTCGCTATGACGGGGTAAAGTATGGCTTCTCTTATCAGGAAACCAACAATATGTGGGATGCTTTAGAGAAAACCCGCCAGTATGGCTTCGGTGATGAGGTAAAGAGGCGCATCATGCTGGGGACTTATGCCCTGTCCGCCGGTTACTACGATGCCTGGTATGTCAAAGCCCAGAGGGTTCGCACCCTGATAAGGCAGGAGTTTGACCAGGCTTTTGAGAAATTTGATGCTCTGGTAACGCCAACCTCACCCACCGTCCCATTCAAGATTGGGGAGAAGATGGATGACCCGCTCCAGATGTATTTAAGTGATGTCTGCGTCCTGCCGATAAACATTGCCGGTCTGCCCGCTATCTCTATCCCCGCTGGCTTTGCCGATGGCTTACCGATAGGCATGCAGATAATCGGCAAGCCCTTTTCTGAGGAAACCATCCTCAAAATCGCCCACGCCTACCAGCAGTCAACCGACTGGCACAAGAAAAAGCCGAATATATAAAATAAGAGAGTCCAAGAGGGGCGAAGCCCCTCTTCCAACCACCTCCCCCTCCCTTATGAAGGGAG
>CAZTRJ010000050.1:0-7608 GCA_964616615.1 uncultured Dehalococcoidales bacterium | reverse complement strand
ACTGCCCACCCGTCCATTTTCGGAATTAGTAGGTCAAGAACCATCAGGTCGGGCTTCTCTGCCTTAAGGTTAGCCAAGCCTTCTATTCCATCGTGGGCAGTAACCACCTGGTAGCCTTGAGATTCAAGAATCATAGTCACTGCATCTAAAATATCAGGGTCGTCATCGACTACCAATATCTTCCGCGACATATCTCCCCTCCTCTGCGATTATAACACAGGCCTAGGCAATAATCCAGCCTGTTCTATGATTTCTGGGACAATATCTTCCCATCCTACTGCCATAATATGGATACCGTGAATCCCCGGTATCTCCTTGAGTTGCTCAATAATCTCCAAAATTATTCTGGCTCCCTCTTCCTTAGCGCTCTTAGCCTGTTCCATCCTGGTGACTATTTCGTCAGGAATACTTACCCCAGAAACATAGTCTCTCATATAACGGGCCATTCCTACCGACCTAATAGGTATCAACCCTGCCAGAATATGTACCTCTTTGTCTAATCCTCGCTTGGTAACCATCTCCATCCATCTAGCAAACTTGGCAACATCATAGACTGCCTGGGTTTGAATAAAGTCGGCTCCAGCTTTAACTTTCTTAGCTAGTCTCGTTACCCGGAATTCAAAGGGGTCGGCGTAGGGATTGGCAGCGGCTCCAATAAATAAAGGAACTTCTCCTGAGACCTCTTCGCCACAAATGAATTTCTTTTCATCCCGCATGTTTTTTAGAGTTTGAATCAACTGGATAGAGTCGATATCAAAGACATTCTTGGCAGTGGGGTGGTTACCAAACTTCTGATGGTCACCGGAAAGGCAAAGGATATTACCGATGCCCAGAGCTACCGCTCCCAATACATCGCTTTGAATAGCGATTCGGTTCTTGTCGCGGCAGACCATCTGCATCACTGGTTCAGCTCCCAGTTGCTTCAAAAGCACGCAGCCAGCCAGGCTGGACATGCGGACAATAGCAGTTTGATTATCGGTTACATTAACCGCGTCGCAGCAGTGACGGAGCAGCTCTCCTTTCCTTTGAATAACGGCAGCACTAGCCCCCTTAGGCGGCCCTGCCTCAGCGGTAACGGCAAACCTCCCGCTTTCTAAAACCTTCTCCAGATTTGTGCCCGCTTTCATCACTGTTGCCTCCGTTCGGATTCACATTTCTTGGGCAGGGTAAAGGTAAATTTGCTCCCGTTGTTGGTTTCAGGACAAGGGCTCTCAACCCATATCCTGCCCCCATGGGCTTCCACTGTTCTCCTGGCTATGGCCAACCCCAAACCGGTCCCTTTCGTTTCTACATTGCTCGCCCGAAAGAAGTCATCGAAGGTCCGGGGTAGTTCCTCGGCAGGGATGCCAATCCCGTTATCCGTAACTTTAACCTGAATATCGCTGTCTTCCTCCTTTACCATGATAGTTACCATGCCCCCGGGCGAATAGTTGATGGCATTGGTCAGCAGTTCGGTTATCACCCGCTGGAGGTGGGGGGCTGAACCATGAATTTTGGGAAGGCTCTGAGGTAGTTTTGCTTTTAGTTTTACCTCTTTTTGCTTCGCTGAGCTCTGCAAGTCGTCGATTGCACGTTTAACCACCTGGAGTAAAGAGACATCACTCATCTCGCTGACAATCCGCCCGGCTTCGATGCGGGGGATATCTAAAAGGTCGCTAATTAGTTCCAAGAGTTCGGTAACCCGCTGACTACTCCTTTCCAGCATGTGTCTTTGCTTGGCAGTAAGCTCCCCAGAAAAGCCACCTAGCATAACCCAGAAGTAACTCTGGATAGCAGTAAGGGGGGCTTTCAGGTCATGCGCAGCTATAGCTAGGAAGCGGAGAAAGCGATCCTTTTCCTCTTCAAGATTGGTCCGGTCAATAGAGCATTGTTTCAGGCTTTGCCCTAAAGACTCATATAGTTTTGCTTTTTCTAGGGCTATAGCACCTAGGTTGGCAAGAGCACTTAAAAAATCTATATCTTCGGATGAGAATTGGCGTGGCTCTGAGGTATAAACCTTTATTACCCCCATGACTTCCCCTCGGGGCATGAGCGGGATGGACAGCATGGAGGCTATACCCTCTCTCCTCGCCTCTTCTCTATATTGAACCCTGGGGTCCTCGCTGGCATGCAAGGCAGCCACTGGCTTACCCTGCAATATCTCAGGGGTAATAGTATCAGCCCTTACTGGACCCTTCTTGAGGTACCAATCGCTTAATCCGTAGCTGATGCTATGTATTAGCTGCTCCTTGTCAGGGGTAAGAAGTAGCAACGAACAGCCTTTGACACCCATGGCTTTGGTGATACTTTCTACTATAGAGTTAAGCACTTCATCCGCCACCAGGCTGGAAGTCAGTTCTTTTGCTATCGCATAAAGTATTTTATAGCGATGCTCGCCTTCCACAACTAACTCCTCTACTGTCATAAGGTAACCTTCCGAGGTCCTCCGCTATGGCTGGTGCTCCAGTCTTTAATAGGTTGTATTTCCTCCAATTTGTCTAGCTGCCCCAGAGCAGCGAGACGGTCATAAATCATTTGCCAAGCACAGGAAGTATCTGGGTCAATTTCACACTTGCCGTCTACTGACCCGCCACAGGGTCCGTTCAGCAGGCTCTTGGCACACCTGACTAGAGGGCATATGCCTGCTGTCTGTGCCAGAACACAGCTTCCACATTGCATGCAAACCTCGGTGAAATAGCCAGGGCTTTCTTCCCTGCCGATAAATAAGGTATTCAACGCGGGATAAACAGACTTATTATCTAGATAAAGGGTAACCGTCTGCACACCAAAGGCACAAGCCATCACCAGGATGCAATCGGCGGCTTCAATATCCTTAGCGCTCTCAGTTAGGGCATCTCTGGTTAGTTCATCACAAGCCGTAGGGATTACCATCCATCCCGTAACCTTCTTGCCTATGGCTTCAATCTTATCTTTCATGTCCAGAACCTCGGATTTGCCACCGGTATGGCACATAGTGGCACAGGTGCCGCAGCCAACTAAGTATACCCTATCGGCTTCGCTAAGGGCGGTTTTAATCTCGTCAAAGGGTTTTTGAGTAGTGATTGTTTTCATACCATTAGCCCGCCTTATTTTTGGATTCGGTTCTCATAGGCATTTCTAAAATATTGCAAACTATCAGTTACAGGGTTAGGAGCAGCTTGCCCCAGACCACATAGAGAGGAAAGCATCATGGTGTTGGATAACTCCTGTAAAACTGTAATGTCCCGTTCTAATCCTTCTCCTTGAGAGAACTTCCATAAGATTTCAGCCATCGCTTCAGTTCCCTGTCGGCCAGGAGTGCATTTGCCACAACATTCTTCGGCAAGGAACTCTATGGTTTTATACACAATATCAATAATGTCTCTGCTTTCATCGAATACAGTAACGGCGCCAGCACCGAGAATAGTTTCAAAAGACAGGGGGGTATCTATCATACTATAAGGTATGATTCTTCCCGTGGCGCCACCTACCTGAACCAGCTTAACTTCTTTAGCTAAGGCTAAATCGTCGACTAATTCTTTGAGCCGACTGCCCAGGACTAATTCATATACGCCAGGTTTTTTAACATCCCCACTCACTGAGAAAACCTTGGTGCCCTTGCTCCGCTCCGTTCCTATTTGACTGAACCAGTGACCTCCATTACGGATTATTTGAGGAATATTCATCAGGGTTTCTACATTATTAATAGTAGTTGGTTTCCCCCACAGGCCTTTTGACGGTGGAAACGGAGGTCTAAAGCGAACTTCCCCTCTCTTACCCTCAACAGAATCCATTAGCGCTGATTCCTCACCACATACATAGGCACCAGCACCCTCACGAATATTAATAGCAAAGTGTGATAAGAAGCCGTTGTCTCTAGCTTGACCAATAGCATTCAGTAACAAATCAAGGAGGTAACGGTATTCGGCTCGCAGATAGATATAGCCCTTTTTCGCCCCAATAGCATAGCCAGCAATAGCCATAGCCTCAATAAGAGTAAACGGGTCTCTCTGTAGAATATATCTATCCTTAAATGTTCCTACCTCACCTTCATCAGCGTTGCAGATAACATATTTTTCATCCCCTTGAGCTTTTCTTGCCAGCTCCCATTTCAAGCCACAAGGAAAACCGGCACCGCCTCGACCCCGCAGCCCCGACACCTTTATTTCCTCTATCACCTGTGCTGGAGTCATCTCATCCAGAGCCTTCTTCAACGCTCTGAAACCATCCCTAGCCAAATAGGTAGTTATATCCTCAGGGTCGATAACCCCGCAGTTTGCCAACACAACCCGCTTCTCTGGCATTTAACTACCTCCTTGCCAGGGTATAACTATGCTTATTTATATGCCTTCAAAATTTGTGATATTTTGCTCGGTGTCAAATCAACATAAACATCGCGATTTATCATCATTGCCGGAGGCTTATCACAAACACCAATACAGTTAGTTAATTGGAAGGAGAACTTGCCATCGGGGGTGGTCTCACCGGGTTTAATCCCGATTTCCTTCTCCACGCTTTCAATTATGGTCTGGCCATTAGTGATAAGGCAGGGCAGACTTTTACAGATTCTGATTACATTCCTACCCTGTGGCTTGGTGGAAAGAAAGGAGTAGAAGGTAGCTACTCCGTATACATCACTTTTAGAGAGACCCAGTGATTCAGCCAGCTCAGCCATAACTTCTTTGGACAAATAACCAAACTTGTTTTGTGCCTCTTCTAGTAGCACCAGCAGTTTTTCTTGACCTTGGCTCTGGGTGGGAATTCCGTCACTGATTTTATTCATCTTAACTCTATTAACAACTAGATTAATTAACCTCTGATAATCAGAGGTGTCCCTGTCTTCTCCTCTCGCAGCTTCTTCACCTTGCTCAATGCCCCTGTTGGGCAAAAAGAAATACATACATCACAATCTCGGCAAACTTCTGTATCTATTGGCTCATCGAAATTGACCACAACCTTGCTGTCGAAACCTCGATAAGCCATGCTAAGTACTTTCTCCTTTTTTATTTCATTACAAGCCCTGATACATCTCCGACACAAGACACATTTTGATAAATCACGGACAATATAAGGACTTACATCTTCTATCGGGTAGTAATGTTTCCTCAATCTAAATCGGGGGAGTCCTATTTCCAGGTCGGCGGCAATCTTACGCAACTCACATAGGTTAGCCTTGTCACAAACTAAACAGTTATCAGGGTGACTAGCCAGCAAAAGCTCTACTATCACCTTGCGGGCTTCTAAAACCTTGGGAGAATGGGTCTGTATAACCATACCTTGGGTGATTGGAGTATGACAGGAGCCAACCAATGTCCGAGAGCCTTCTACCTCGACGACACAAATACGGCAGGCTCCGATAGGGAGCAGCTCTGCTTTATGACACAGGGTAGGAATATCGATTCCGTTTTCCTGGGCAACCTCCAGGATGGTCATCCCCTCACTACCAGTCACTTGGGAGCCATTTATGGTTACCGATATTTGCCCCATCTTTTCCTCAGGATTTATTTTAGGAACGAATACACTATTCTGTGTGAAACTGCCAGGCCCTTTGTAACTGGCCTAGATTCTACCACAAACCTTTCTTCATAACAAGGGTAATACCAAAGAATCGCCAATGGGCACCAGCCTCATTGAAGAAGAAAATACTAAAGGAGACTCAGAGACAGGTTTCGCTTTTCTGATATGTCTGTTTGCCGTTACTATCTCCAATATGCTAAACTGCGAGGGTGAACCAAAGGAGCTATAGATGAAAATACTGGTAACTAATGATGATGGTATATTTGCCCCAGGGCTATGGATACTGGCCAAGGAACTGAAGAGCGTTGCCCAGATAGTAGTTGTCGCCCCAGATAGAGAACAGAGTGCTATAGGCACGGCAGTTACCCTGCGCCAGCCACTGAGGGCACAAAAAATGAGACCTGTAGTGCCGGGGGTAGAAACCTACTCGGTAGAGGGCACCCCGGCGGATAGTGTTATTCTGGCTCTGGATAAACTGGCTAAGGACAAGATAGACCTGGTGGTTTCAGGGATAAACCATGGGGCTAATCTGGGTGACGATGTGCTTATCTCGGGAACAGTAGGCGCCGCTTTGCAGGGTTACCTGCATGGTTTACCCGCTGTTGCCATCTCAGTAGTCTTCGGGGATAATCTCCACCTGGATAATGCCGCCAGGTTAGCCACATTGCTGGTTAAGAAGATTGATACCAATGCTCTGCCCGGCAACATTTTCCTTAATGTGAATCTGCCTAACCTGCCTTTAGCCGAAATCAGAGGAGTCAAGGTTACCCGGCTAGCCAGTGAGAGTCACACCGATACCGTTGAGGAAAGCCACGATGGGAGACGAAGATACTACTGGCTCATACGCCAGGGGATAAGCCAGGATACAGATAAGAAAACAGATATATGGGCAATAGAGCAAGGTAATATTTCTATTACCCCCCTGTATACCAGCCTGCTCAATAAGCCTTCACCCCCCATCCCCAATAACCTGTGTTCTGACCTTCTACGGGAACTACGGGAATAGTATTGACAAGACCAACACCAGCCCATATAATTAAATTGGACATTAGCCATCGACCCCCAGGGCGGTGAGCTGGTTAAAATGGCTACCATTAACAAGTTCAGTCGCTTGGATCGGGTATGACCGAGACGGCAAAGATTAGTGCTGTATTTTGAATGCTTTCTCTGGCTGTGTCGGAGAGGGCATTTTTATATAAGTTTGTCTCAGGTGGAGAATTAAAAAATGCTCAAATTAGGATTCATCGGGGCAGGAATAGTAGGCACTATCCTATCGGCAAGATTAAGCAGTAAGGGCTACCAGGTAGTAGCTGTCTCCAGCCGAAGCCAGACCTCAGCCCGAAATCTGGCACAGACAATTAGTGGTTGCCGTGCCTTCAATAATAATCAAGATGTGGCTGACACCGCTGAGCTTATCTTCATTACTACCCCCGATGATGCTATTGCCCCGGTGGCATCTCAAATACAGTGGCATGCCGGGCAGAGCGTAGTTCACTGTAGCGGTGCCGATTCAACTGACATCCTTGAGCCCGCTAGGAAACTAGGGGCACAGGTTGGCGTCTTCCATCCCCTCCAGACCTTCGCCAGTGGAATCCAGGCTATAGAAAATATACCAGGCTCGACCTTTGCCCTAGAGGCTGAGGAGCCTCTGCTGAATACACTTAAAGAAATGGTTAGTGCCCTGGATGGTAACTGGGTGGAGCTAGAGGCAGGTGACACTGTTATCTATCATGCGGCAGCAGTCATTGCCTGCAACTACATGGTAACCCTGGTTAAGTTGGCTAGCGACCTGTGGCAGACCTTCAATGTATCACCACATCAAGCTACTAAGGCACTACTCCCGCTTTTGCGAGGGACAATTAATAACATTGATACTGTGGGAATACCCCAGTGCCTCACCGGACCAATTGCTCGTGGTGATACCGGGACAGTTAAGAAGCACCTTAAGGTGTTACAGGAAAAAACTCCATCTGTAATCCCTATCTATGGCGAGCTTGGTCTCCAGACTATTCCTATTGCTCTAGCCAAGGGGAGAATCAATCAAGATAAAGCTGAGGAGTTAGAGGCTATATTAAAACAAGTCGTTTAGCAACCTATCCCCCTGACCCCCTTCCCTTAATAAGGGAAGGGGGA
>CAZTRJ010000049.1:0-8071 GCA_964616615.1 uncultured Dehalococcoidales bacterium | reverse complement strand
AAGGAGAGTCCAAGAGAGGCGAAGCCTCTCTTATATAACTAAGTCCCCTTCCCCTTAATAAGGGGAAGGGGATAAAGAGGATAGGGTTACTGAAAAAGAATTAAAGGGGGGTAAGGTTAATAAACAATCCCAACGGGGGGAGCAGTTAGCAACCTTCTTTTCTCACCCCGGACGAGGTTTTAACCTTGCCCACAGCTTGGGAAACTGCCGCTGCTTGAGGTAGGTCCTGCCATCTTTTTGCCAGACCCAGAGGTGATGACTGGGAATAAGCCAAGCCATTATAGACCACTTATAAGGATAAGCAATAAAAACAGCCTCAGCCACCCGGTCAAGTTCAGCCAGGGCTTTTTCGGCATCAGCCACACTGGAAAGATGTTCCAGCACGTGACTGGCAAAGGCAGCGCCAAAGCTTTTATCAGAAAAGGGGATATGTCTGATATCAGCAATTATTCCGCACGGACAGCCATCAAACGCCCGGCGGTCAATATCAAAGCAAACATCACCATAACCATGCGCCATCAATTTGGTAAAACGGCGACCCCAGGTAACCCCCAGAGGTCCACCAGCCACCAGTAACGGTTTACCTGCTGTTGCGGCAAAGGTAGTGGCAGCTTCATATTTCCTGTCTCGGTCATGGCTCTGACGAAGCAGAACTACTCCCTGCCAGGCAACCAATGCCAGAAACAAACCAAGCATCCATAGCTCATAAGGAATATCAGCCACTGTCAGTCACTCCGAGATAAATACTGATACCATTCCATTGCTCACCTTGTAGAGCTTTCTCAGCCAAGGGAGGCTAAACTTCCACTCCTATCCAGCTAAATAGGGAACGCAAACCTAAATAGCCAGCATAAGCAATAGCCAGGCTCTTAACCGTATTGCCCGCCCAGCACAGGATAAAAAATTTCCACAAGCGGAAACGGAGCATTCCCAGGGTGATAGCCATTGGTATAAAAAGGGGATTAAATACTGCTGACATTACAAAGACAGCTAGTGAACCTCTTCGCCGTATCCAGCCCTCCAGCCGGGAATAAATAGCATCGTTATAATTTCGGAAAAGGCTATGTCCCCCGTAGCCAGTGAGATAAATAGTCACCGCCCCAATGCTTGCCCCCAACCCTGAGGCAGCTCCGACCAAGGCTGGATTTAACACCCCACCCAGGGTAAACACCACTGCCACATAAGGAATCGGCAGCACCATGATGCTGCCAGCAAAAAGGCTAATAATAAAGACCCCTAAATAGCCATAGCTCTGGAGCTCAGCTATATAGTCCCAATAATAAACTACAACAACACACAGGATGATGGTAATTAATATGGCTAAGCCACTTATGTAGAAATTCTTACTGGTAAAAACCCTGCTCACCCCTGACGGAAACTTCATTTATTTGTTGCCTTAGCCACTTTCTTGGTGTTGAAATTTAAGCCATCATCACCAAGGTCAACTATAATGGTATCACCCTGGCTAAATTCCCCCCTAAGCAGCCTGGTTGACAGAGGACTCTCAACATAGCGCTCTATAGCCCGTCTTAGCGGTCGTGCCCCAAACATCGGGTCATAGCCTACCTTGGCCAGCCAGGATTTGGCTTTATCCGTTAGCTCTATTTCCAGCTTACGCTCAGCCAAACGCTTCTGCAAATCCTTTACCAGCAAATCAACAACACTCCTGAGTTGCTCCTCAGTTAGCTCATGGAAAACCATGATGTCATCCAGACGGTTGAGAAACTCAGGACGGAATTTCTCCTTTAGTTTGCCCATCACCTTTTCCTTCAGGTCCTCATATCTTTGCTGCTGAGTTTTGGCTTCGTCTTTCTGCGGCACAAAACCGATGCGCATCTCGCGCCTGATGTCTTCAACACCGACATTGCTGGTCATAATGACTACAGTATTCTTAAAGTCCACCGTCCGCCCGTGACCATCGGTTAAGCGCCCGTCATCAAGGATTTGAAGCAGGCTATTAAACACCTCAGGATCTGCCTTTTCAATCTCATCAAGCAGAATTACGCGATATGGACGCCGCCTCACCGCCTCGGTAAGCTGCCCCCCTTCCTCATAGCCAATATAACCCGGGGGGGCACCAATAAGACGCGATACCGTATGCTTTTCCTGATACTCCGACATATCAAGCCTGACCATCGCGTTCTCATCATCAAACAAAAACTGTGCCAGGGTACGCGCCAGCTCGGTCTTGCCGACACCAGTGGGACCCAAGAAAATAAAACTGCCTATCGGCCGCTTTGGGTCTTTTAACCCAGCTCTACTCCTTCTGATAGCCTCACAAATGGCAGTAACCGCCTCATCCTGATTCACCAGTCGGTCGTGAATCCGCTCCTCCATATGAAGCAGCTTCTCAGCTTCACCCTCCAGCATCTGGGATACAGGAATGCCCGTCCACTTAGAGATTAGCTGGGCAATATCCTCCTCGTCCACTACCCCATCAATCTTCTCCCGCTGAAGCCAATCCTGCTTAGCCTGGTTATACTCCTCTTCCAGACTCAACCTCTCAGCCTTAAGTCGGGTAGCGTGCTCATAATCTTGCCGCTGTGAGGCAGCCTCCTCCTCATTGGTTAAGTGCTTGAGGCGCTGCTCTAAGGATTTAACCTCAGGCGGTGCACTCTCGGCATCAATACGCAATTTGCTGGCGGCCTCATCCATAAGGTCAATAGCCTTATCGGGCAAATACCTATCGGAAACATAGCGCTGACTCAACCGAGCTGCTGCTTCCAAAGCCTCGTCGCTAATCTTAATCTTATGGTGGGCTTCATACCTGGGGCGCAGCCCACGAAGCATGTAAATAGTAGCCTCAACACTAGGCTCACCAACAAATATCGGCTGAAGACGCCGCTCTAGAGCCTTATCCTTCTCAATGAACTTGCGGTACTCATCAAGAGTGGTGGCGCCGATACATTGCAACTCGCCATGAGCCAGTGCCGGCTTAAGCATGTTACTGGCATCAATAGCTCCCTCAGCCGCTCCCGCCCCGACTACAGTATGCATCTCATCAATGAACAATATCACCTCGCCCTGTGCCTGCCGAACCTCATCCATCACCGCCTTAAGCCGCTCCTCAAACTCACCTCGGAACTTGCTCCCTGCCACCAGTGCCCCCATATCCAGAGCCACTACCTTGCGCCCCTTAAGGGAATCAGGAACATCGTCAGCCACAATCTTCTGTGCCAGTCCCTCAGCAATGGCAGTCTTGCCCACCCCGGCATCGCCAATAATCACCGGGTTATTCTTGGTCCGCCGGGTAAGTATCTGCATCACCTGACGAATCTCATCGTCCCGACCGATAACGGGGTCGAGCTTGCCCTGACGGGCAAACTCAGTCAGGTCTCGACCATACTTCTCCAGGGAGCGATATTTGCTCTCTGCCCTGGCATCAGTAACCCGGTGCCCGCCACGAAGCGCCTGGAGGGCACCATACACCTTTTCCTGGTCAATGCCAAAGCGATGAAGAATATCAGCCGCCCTCCCCTTCTGCTCCCCAGCCATGGCAATTAGCAGGTGTTCAGTGCCGACGAACTCATCTTTAAGTCTATCAGCCTCAGCCGATGCTGCCTCCAGAAGTTGAGTAATGCGGGGCGTGGCATAAAGCTGTGCTACTTCATAAGCAATACGAGGCGTTTCCCCCAGAGCGGCTTCTACCTCCTGCCTCACTGCCCCAACATCAACTCCCAGCTCCGTCAAGATGTCACCAACCAGCCCCTTCTCCTGCTGGAGCAGTGCCAGCAGAATATGCTCCACATCCCACTGGCTATGATGATACTGCCGAACCAGCTCCTGAGAAGCAGCCAGTGCCTCCTGTGCTTGCTCAGTAAACCTCTCCTGTCTCATAACTCATACCTCTATGTAGACTACCCCTGAACCTTAATCCTCCAAGTATATGTTACCACAGCCAAGCATCAAACTAAAGTCCCCCCACCCGAATATTGCCCCCAAACCGAGACAGCTCTCCTCATCCGGATTTTTTAAAACTTGACAATTAATATTTGTCTAATTATAATAAATTCAGAAGTTTATTCCTCCACCCTGAGCAAAACAAACCTGATATGAGGTTATTCCTAATTAAAGGGTGAAAAGAGTTTTTCCCCCAGAGTTACTAGGTTGAAGGTTTTTCTGGTATCTTAGAGCTTGGTTTTCCTGTATGTCAAAGTATATCTTTGTTACTGGTGGCGTTGTTAGTTCAGTAGGTAAAGGCATCACTGTCGCTTCCATGGGCACTATACTGAAGAGTCGCGGAATCACTGTGTCGGTGCAGAAGCTAGACCCCTATCTCAATGTTGACCCGGGGACAATGTCACCCTATCAGCATGGTGAAGTATTTGTCACCCAGGACGGTGCTGAGACCGACCTTGATTTAGGTAACTACGAGCGTTTCATTGATGCTAACCTTACTTCCGACTCCAATGTTACCTCGGGTCAAATCTACAGTGCCGTTATCGCCAAGGAGAGGCGGGGCGATTTCCTGGGTGGCACCATCCAGGTGGTGCCCCATGTTACCACCGAGATAAAAGAACGATTTAAAAAATTAGCCGAGAAATCCCAGGCTGAGGTGATTATTATAGAAGTAGGCGGCACCGTTGGTGACATTGAGGGACAGCCGTTTCTTGAAGCCATCAGGCAGATGAGAAACGATGTCGGGCGGGATAATGTGCTCTATGTCCATGTCACTCTCCTCCCCTACCTCACCTCCACCCAGGAACTAAAGACCAAGCCCACTCAGCACAGTGTTAACGAGCTCAGGCGCATCGGTATCCAGCCTGATTTTATCATATGCCGCAGTGATTACCCTATTCCGGAAGGGGTAAGGGATAAAATATCCCTGTTCTGCGACGTGGAACGGCAAGCGGTAATTCCTCTGCCCACAGTATCCACTATCTATGAGGTGCCACTGGTCCTGGAGGAGGAAAACCTGGGACAACTGGTGGTGGACAAGCTTAACCTCAAGGCACAGCCGACTGACCTGAGCCAGTGGCGGGAACTGGTAACGTGCTTCAAAACGCCCCGTGAGCCGGTTAATATCGCCCTGGTCGGTAAATATGTGGAGTTAAAGGATGCCTACTTCTCAGTTCGTGAGGCACTAGGTCACGCCGCCCTGTATCACAACCGGGATATTAACCTCACCTGGGTTGCCTCCGAGGATGTGGAAAGTGATGGTAGCGATACACTATTACGCTCTGCCCAGGGTATCATCGTCCCTGGTGGCTTTGGCATGAGGGGCATAGAAGGCATGATAAAGGCGGCTAACTATGCCCGAAATAATGAAATCCCTTACTTAGGACTGTGCCTGGGAATGCATGTTATGGTAATTGAGTTTGCCCGCTATGTCCTGGGCTTAAATGAGGCAAACTCCACCGAGTTTGATGCCTCTACCCCCTACCCGGTCATTGACCTTCTGCCCGAACAGAAAGGGGTAGAGAACATGGGAGGCACCATGCGCCTGGGTAACTACCCATGCCAACTGGTTGATGGTAGCCATGCCGCTAGTGCCTATGGACAGAGCCTGGTTTACGAGCGCCATAGACACCGCTGCGAATTTAATAATGAGTTCCGCACTCGCCTAAGTGAGGCAGGAATGGTTTATAGCGGGCTATCTCCCGATGGCAGACTGGTAGAGGTCTGTGAGCTAGCCAACCACCCGTGGATGGTGAGCTGCCAGTTCCACCCTGAATTTGGCTCTCGCGCCGGCAGCCCCCACCCTCTATTTCGTGATTTTATCGGTATCGCCAAGGATGTGCTCCGCGAGGGGGCTCAACCCCCGCTACCCCTTTCATCCTAGTTTATGATAAAATACCGCCCACGCGGTAGAAAGGAAAAAATAAATGCGCATCTTCCTGGATACAGCTAATATTGACCAGATAAAAGAAGCGGCTAAGCTGGGTATCATCAGTGGTATTACCACCAATCCCAGCCTGGTATCCAGAGAGGCAACGACTGGCTACAGCAAGCGTAAATATGAAGCCGATGTTAAGGAAATCTGCTCCATTATCCCAGGACCGGTTTCCGCCGAGGTGCTGGTAGAGGGGGCACAAGCCATGATTGAGCAGGCACGACTCATCTCCACCTGGGCACCCAATGTGGTGATTAAAATCCCGGCGACTGCTGCCGGGGTGGAGGCGACATCAATACTAGCCAGAGACAATATAAAAGTGAACTTGACCCTGTGCTTCTCGCTGAATCAAGCCCTCCTCGGAGCCCTGGCTGGCGCCACCTATGTCAGCCCCTTCGTCGGCAGACTGGATGATATCGGACACGATGGTATGCAACTAGTCAAAGATATTGTTGATGTATTCAACCACTACCAGCTTCCCACCGAGGTAATTGCTGCCAGCATCCGTCACCCTCAGCACTGCGTGGCTGCCGCCAAGGCGGGGGCTCATATTGCCACTGTTCCCTATAATGTATTGATGCAGATGCTCCGTCACCCCCTGACTGATATAGGCATCACCCGCTTCCTTGCCGACTGGCAAAGCGTGTCATCGGGATAGTTTAACCACAGCGAGAGGTCAACAGTGAGGAAAATATAATCAAGCCAGGGTTCAAAACAAAAACAGGGGTGAGGTCATACTATGAACATTAGTCAACTACAAAACAAGAGTCGAGATGAATTGATGGAGCTGGCAAAGGAGATGGGCATCTCCAGTTATACTGGACTCAAGAAGCAAGATATCATCATGCGTCTGATACAGGCAGATACTGAGCAGCAAGGCTATATCTTCTGTGGCGGTATCCTGGAGATTATGAGCGAAGGTTATGGCTTCCTCAGGCAGGACAGCCTGCTCCCCGGCTCAGCCAATATCTATATCTCCCAGTCCCAAATCCGCCGCTTTGGTCTGCGCAATGGCGACATGGTCTCTGGTCAGGGCAGACCACCCAAAAATGGCGAGAAATATTACAGCCTGCTCCGGGTAGAGGCAATTAACGACATCAACCCTGAGCTAGCCAAAAGCCGACCCCATTTCAGCTCACTCACCCCCACCTTTCCCGACAAATTAATTGACCTGGAGACCTCACGCGATGAGCTGTCCACCCGACTGCTGAACCTCATTGCCCCTATCGGCCGGGGACAGCGGGGACTAATTGTGTCACCACCCAAAGCCGGCAAGACAATACTGCTCAAGTCTATAGCTAATGCTACCACCGCTAACTATAACGATATTCACCTGATGGTATGCCTTATCGGCGAGCGACCTGAGGAGGTAACTGATATGAAGCGCTCAGTCAAAGGCGAGGTAATAAGCGCCACCTTTGACGAGCCAGTAGAGAATCATACCCGTGTCGCCGAGCTCGCCCTGGAGAGAGCCAAGCGAATAGTGGAAGGCGGTAAGGATGTGGTTATCCTTCTTGACGGCATCACCCGCCTCACCCGGTCGTACAACCTGGCGGTGCCCCCCAGTGGTCGCACCCTGTCTGGTGGGGTTGACCCCGCCGCCCTTTACCCCCCCAAGCACTTCTTCGGTGCCGCCCGCAATACGGCCGAGGGTGGCAGCCTGACCATCATCGCCACCTGTCTCATTGATACCGGCAGCCGCATGGACGACGTCATCTACGAGGAATTCAAGGGAACGGGCAATATGGAGCTCCACCTCGACCGCCGATTAGCTGAGCGCCGAATCTTCCCGGCAATGGATATTCAACGCAGCGGCACCAGACGGGAAGAGCTACTTCTGGATGAAAATACCATAAAGCAGGTATGGCTACTGCGGCGAATGGTGTCTATGATTGCCTCCGACTCTATCAACTTCACTGAAACCACCGAGCGAGTCCTCGACCGCCTCAAGAAGACAAAATCCAATGCCGAGTTCCTGGCTAACCTGACCAAGGATATGTAAAGATTGCTACCAACCCTATCCCCTTTATCCCCTTCCCCTTGACAAGGGGAAGGGGAAATAAATTTTTTAGAGAGGCTAACGCCTCTCTAACACTCTCCTTTGATAATAATGAGCTTTTTAATCATGAAGGCGGTATTTTAGCGTCAAAAGTAAAAGACACCATCAAGCGCGGCCATTCGCACAGTGAGCAAACGGTGCCACGTGATGATTTATGGCTGGCTTTAACCCCTCAATTT
>CAZTRJ010000048.1:0-8214 GCA_964616615.1 uncultured Dehalococcoidales bacterium | reverse complement strand
GCTTATTAAAAGGAAGGAAGCTAAACTTAGTTAGAAGCTCAGCACTTAAGGAGGAATTAA
Organism: uncultured Dehalococcoidales bacterium; assembly: GCA_964616615.1. GTDB lineage: Bacteria > Chloroflexota > Dehalococcoidia > Dehalococcoidales > DAOVUZ01 > DAOVUZ01. The sequence goes on along the minus strand of CAZTRJ010000048.1, from coordinate 8,154 downwards.
GGGTGGGAAAAAGAGCCAGGATTCTGCTCATTGATGACGATGTTGATTTTGTGGAGGCAACAAAGACCATCTTAGAGAGTAAGCTCTACGAGGTAATAGTTGCTCATGAAGGGGATGAAGGACTACGCAAGGCAAGAGAGGAGAATCCTGATTTGATACTCCTTGATGTAATAATGCCGGTCAAAGATGGGTTTACCGCGGCTGAGCAGCTTAAAAAGGACCCCCAGCTTAGTAAAATCCCGGTTTTGATGTTAACCGCTTTCGCCGCTATGGGTGGGGAAACTTCGATCCCTGTTAGTCGTGGGTTTAGCCTTGAAACTGAGGATTATATCGATAAGCCGGTTAGCCCTGAGGAGCTACTGGCTAGAGTAGAGAAACACCTGAAGAAGGCAGGTTTTTAGACTACAAATCTTTTCTTGCCCAAGGGAAAGCCGTGTTTATCAGGGGAAATTTAAAGGGGCAAAGCCCCTTTAAATGTGATTGCACCCCTTCTCACTAAGGAAGGTTCCCAGCAAATCGAAGGTTTCTTGGTGCCTCAAGGGGTGAAGTGATAAACAAGTTCTAAAGAAAGGAGATGGATTGAATGGTAGAGGAACTCCCGGTAATTTGGTTACAGGCAGCTGCCTGTAGTGGCTGCACAATTTCGTTACTAAATTCAGCTAGTCCCAACATTAAGAATATACTTATTGACCAAATAATCCCCGGAGTACATATAAACCTGAGATTCCATGCTACGATAATGGCTGGCGCTGGTGAGCCAGCCATTGAGGTATTGGAGGATACAGCTGAAGAAAAGAAGGGAGAATATGTTCTGGTTGTTGAAGGCGCCATTCCTACAGCCGCAGATGCCCCATATGGCATTATTGGGGAACGGGATGGTAAACCGGTTGAGATGCGGGAAAGGGTGGAGGATTTGGCTCGGAATGCTATAGCGGTTCTGGCGGTAGGCACCTGCGCTTCCTTCGGTGGAATCCCCGCCGCTCTCCCTAACCCCACCTGCTGTAAGCCAGTAAGGCAGATACTTGAGGCTGAAGGTATTGCCAAACCACTGATAAATATTCCTGGCTGTCCCCCCCACCCCGACTGGTTCGTAGGGACATTAGCCAGCATCCTGTTAAACGGCTTGCCTAAAGCTGAAGACCTTGATGATAACTTGAGACCCCTGAGCTTCTACGGTCACTTAATTCATGAGAATTGCCCTCGCCGCGCCTACTTTGATGAAGGTAAATTTGCCAAGAAACCAGGTGATGAGGGGTGTCTATATGAGTTGGGCTGTAAGGGACCAATAACCTACGCCGACTGTCCACTGAGGCGATGGAATAATGGGACTAACTGGGTTATTGGTGCCGGTGCTCCGTGTAATGGCTGCACCCAACCTGAATTTCCTGACCTGGTGTCACCCTTCTATCAAAAGCTTGCCGATGTTGAGTTGCCTGTTATTGGTGCCTGTTGGCTATCTGGTAAGGAGGAGAAATAGTGAGCAAAATAGTAATCGACCCGGTAACCAGGATTGAAGGGCACCTGAAGGTCTCGACTATAGTAGAGGATGGGGTAGTTAAGGAAGCACAGAGCACAGGCAATCTATTTCGTGGGATTGAACTCATCCTGAGAGGAAGAGACCCCCGAGATGCCCAGGTGATAACCCAGAGGATTTGTGGGGTTTGCCCTCAATCTCATGGTGTAGCTGCTGCCCTGAATCTGGATAGTGCTTTTGGTATTAGTGATAAGATTCCACCCAATGCCCGAATTATCAGGAACCTTATTCAGGGAGCACACGTTGTCCAAGACCACATCCTCCATTTTTATCACCTAGCTGCCCTTGACTATGTAGATGTAACTGATGTCGCCAAATACGAAGGCAAAGATTCCAGCCTGAATTCAGTAAAGGATTTTATTTCCCGGGGTGAACTAGGCCCATTTGTCCCGCGTTATGAAGGGGACTACCGCCTGCCGCCAGAGGTCAACCAACAAGCAACAGCTCACTACATTGAAGCCCTTGAAATCAGGCGCATCGGGCAGGAGATGGTCAGCACCTTTAGCGGTAAAATCCCCCATAGTGTGGGTATTGTGCCCGGTGGAATCACCGCCACCCCTACTGTTAATATGATAGTCTCTTTTTTGTGGAAATTAAGGAGGTTGCAGGATTTTATTGATAATAATTATATCCCTGATGTTCTAGCGGTGGCTGGTGCCTACCGCGATTACTTTGAAATTGGGATTGGTTGTAAGAACCTTCTGTCCTATGGAGCCTACGACCTAGAAGGGGAAGAACCAGACTTAACCCTGAGAAAGAGGCTGTTTACCCAGGGAGTTACCTCGGTTGACCTCAAGCCGGGTAAATTGGATACAACCAAGATAACCGAGGGCGTAAAGTATTCCTGGTATCAGGATTCTCCATCAAGCCAGCATCCTACTGAGGGTGAGACCAAACCAGATTATGGTAAAGAAGGAGCCTACTCGTGGATAAAATCGCCCCGCTACGAGGGGAAGGCCTACGAAGTTGGCCCGCTGGCTAGAGTAGCCGTCACCTATGCTCACGGTGACCCGGTAATGAAAAAACTGGTTGATTCGGCACTGGCTCAGTTGAAAGCACCGCCTTCAGTCCTCTTTTCGGTAATGGGTCGCCATCTGGCACGAGCTTTATCAGCTAAGTTCATCGCTGACAGTATGGAGAAGTGGTTGCTGGAGGTAAAACCAGGAGAGCCAACCTTTGTTGAATACACTATTCCCGAGGAAGCTACAGGGATGGGGCTCACTGAAGGCGCTCGAGGCGCTCTAGGCCACTGGATAGAGATAAAAGAGCAGAAGATAGCCAACTACCAGTGTGTGGTGCCTACTACCTGGAACGCCTCCCCTAGGGATGATAACGGAAACCCAGGTCCTATGGAACAGGCTATAATTGGCACCAGAATAAAGGATAAAAGCAATCCCTTTGAAATCGTGCGAATCGTCCGTTCCTTTGACCCTTGCCTTGCCTGTGCTGTCCATTAATTACCCTATGGCTTGGTGCTGGGGTCAGTTCTGGGTTGGCTGAACTTTTAAGGAGGAGTGATGATTCTTTCTAAGCAAAAACCGTGGGAAGAAATTCTGAGCTACTTAGACGGGGAGAATAATATCTTCATTTTGGGTTGTAACGGCTGTGCTCAGGCTTCTGGCACTGGTGGTCCCGCCCAGATAGAGGAGATGAAGGACAAATTGGAAGAAATTGGCAAAAAAGTTACCGGCAGTGCCGTCATCGATTTCCTCTGCCAGAAAGCCCTGGTGAAATCAAGACTACGCACTAAGGTTGAGCAGATTAGGGCGGCTGATTCTATATTGGTTATGACCTGTGGTATTGGTGTCCAGGCGGTAGCTGCGGCAGTAAACAAGGTCTGCCACCCAGCTTGCGATACTATCAGTCTGGGTGGAAGTAGAGGAGAATGGAAAGGTAGTGAAAGATGTCTGGAATGTGGCGAGTGTTTACTTGAGTACACTGGAGGAATATGTCCGCTGACTGCCTGCACCAAGGGATTAACTAACGGTCAGTGTGGTGGGGCATCTAAAGGGAAATGTGAGCTTAACCCTGAGAAGGATTGCGGCTGGGAATTGATTTACAAAAGAATGAAGGAGTTAAACCAACTGGATAAACTGAGAAGATTCATTACTCCCAAGAATTATAGTAAGATGATGCCCGATGTTAAAACTATGTCCACATCCCGTTGGGCACTGGAACGAACTGGGGTAGGAGGAGAAGAATAGAATGAGTTTAAAACCATCTCTAGAGGCAGGAAAGTTCGTAGTGACTACTGAGGTCGGCCCGTTAAAGGGAACTGATACCACTGAGCTTGAGGAGGTAGCCGAGCTTTTGCTGGGGAGGGTGGATGCCACCAATGTTACTGACCAACAAAGCTCAGTGATGAGGCTGGGCTCATTGGCTACCTGCCACCTGTTAAAACAAAGAGGGCTTGACCCTGTCTTCCAGATGACCTGTCGCGATAGAAACCGATTGGCACTGCAATCGGATTTGTTGAGTGCCTATGTCCTAGGGATTGAAAATGTTCTGGCTATCACCGGTGACCTGCCATCTCTGGGTGACCATCCTCAAGCCAAGCCAGTCTATGATTTAGACTCGGTGCAGCTGTTATGGGTCATAGGCAGGTTAAACGAAGGCTACGATATGGTTGGGAATGAGCTTAAAGGAAAGCCTAATTTCTTCCCTGGGGCAGTGGTGAACCCCGGGGCTGATACTGAGACTGCCTTTGAACTTCAGCTTATTAAGATGGAGAAAAAGATTACCCAAGGGGCTAAATTCTTTCAAACCCAGGCTATCTATGATGTTGAAACTTTCGCTAAATTTATGAAGAGAGTGGAGGGATTCGGGGTACCGGTCTTAGCCGGAATAATACCCCTGAAATCCGTTGGTATGGCCCGATTTATGAATAAGAATGTAGCTGGTGTCTTCGTGCCTGACGAATTAATTAACAAAATGGCTGAGGCTGAAGATAAAGTCAAGACAGGGATAGAGATTGCAGCTGAGCTAATCAAGGAACTAAAGGGCATCAGTCAAGGGGTGCATATTATGGCTATCGGCTCGGAGAAAAGGGTGCCCCAAATACTAGATGCCGCCGGGCTGTAACCAACTGTTTAATACTCGTTAGAAACGAAACTCTTAATCTGGGCATAGGTGAACACCGGTCCATCACGACAGACATAGAGATTACCAATGTTACATCGTCCGCACTTACCTATGCCACACTTCATCCTCTTTTCCAGGGTAGTTATCATTTGCTCCGGGGTAAAACCTAGTTTTTCCAGCACAGGAAAGGTAAATCGTATCATAATCGGTGGACCACAAACAATAGCTACTGCATTACTGGCTGAGGGTGCCACTTGCTCCAGTATCTGGGGAACGAAGCCCACTCTGCCTGTCCAGCTTTCATCTCCTTTGTCAACGGTGGTTGCCATATTTACCGTTTTGTCCTTGCCCCAGGTATCCAGGTCATACTTGAAGCATAGGTCAGCAGGACTGCGAGCCCCATAGATAATATCTACCTTTTCATATTTATCCCTGTTATCTATGACATTCCAGATTAGAGACCGTACTGGGGCTAAGCCAATGCCACCGCCAACAAAAACCAGGTTCTTACCCTGCAGGAAATCAAGAGGGAAGCTGTTGCCATAGGGCCCACGGAAACCTATCTCAGCACCAACACCAAGCCGGTGTAGGGCATTGGTTACCTTACCTACTCGCTGTAAAGCAAACTCCAGGTGGTCACGTCTGGTCGGGCTGGACGAAATACAGAAGGGAGCCTCGCCAACGCCGAAGACCGAGTACTCACCGAATTGCCCTGATTCAAAGGTGAACTCTTCGCGTAGCCCATCGTCCTTAAAATTGAAATGGAAAGTCCTGACGGTAGGGGTTTCGTCAATTACCTTCTCAATTACCGCTATGTGTGGCAGGTAAACATTACCTCCAGCGAGGAACCTCTTCCTTTGGCTCATATCAGTAACTGCCATCCTCTGTTCTCCAAATAAATATAGCTACCCAGAAGTCAGCCTGGTAGTTTATCTAATGTCTCGGTAATATCCCAGTTCACTGGGCAAGAGCGAATACACCTTCCGCAACCGGTACAGGCAATACTGCCAAAGTTCATCGGGTAGAACTCATATTTATGGCATACCCTTTGTCTCACCCGCCGCCATTTCTCCGTCCTTGGATTCTCCATCGGCATCTTAGTATAGACAGGGAAGGCGCAGCTATCCCAGTTTCTAAACCTTGCTCCCTGCTTTTTAACCAGTTCATCATTAATATCAAAGCAATAACAGGTGGGGCAAGAAAAGGTACAGATGCCGCAACTTATACACTTAGCCGCTATCTTCTCCCAGAAGTCTTGATTGCCAAAGCAGGCAAGTAGTTTATCCTTAACACCCTCGGTATCTATCTTTCTCGTTACCTTACGGTAGGATGCCTCTTTTACTTCCTTAGCTCTGGCTTCGTCAGCTTCAGTTGCTTCTTCCATCTGGCTAGCCTTGGCAATCAGCTCCTTCCCTGCTTCCGAAACAGGTTCGACTAAGAACTCGTCACCAATATCAGTAAACATCAGGTCAACATCGGCTGATTCTCCCGGGTTGATGCCCAGGGAAGTGCAGAAGCAGCTATCATAGGGATTTGTGCAACTAAGCCCAATTAAAATCGTGTTGCTCCTTTTGGAAAGGTAGTAAGGGTCTTCATATAAGTCCTTAAAGGTCATATCTAATATAGCTAGAGCCCTAGCATCGCAGGGGCGGATGCCAAAAACTAGTTGCTTGTGTTCATCTGATGCTGGTGGTTCTATATGATAGCCCTCGTTGTCTTGGCGAAAGCTGAACATTTCCTCCATAGGTGGGAAAAAGTTAGCCTTGACTGGCTTTGCTGTATTTCTATACCAATCGGTAAAGCTGGTATCGGTACCGTCCCACCTAGCCAGTATCGTCCCCCCATTTTCTTGCTGAGGGACGAATACAGTAAACTCCTGACTCCAGTCGTTGAGAAGCCCCTCTATATTCCTTTTGTTTATCTTGCTGCTACTTGCCACCCTTTACCTCTTCTATCTAATTAACCCTTCAGCCTCTTCCTGTTCATAGTGGCTCATTAGTGGCGGCGCCTCCTTATCCATACCCGCCTTAAACTGGAACAGCTCACCGACTAGCTCATACATCTTTTTGGTCAGGCTTCTTAGCGGGATATTGACCGGGCAAACGCGCTCACATTCACCGCAATCGGTGCATCTTCCTGCCACATGGATATTTCTGATTACTTGAAACATAAGATTATCCTGCCACCGTGGCATTGGAAACACCCATCGCGGCTCGGACTCTTCAACGAAGCACCGCTTACAAAAACAAGCAGGGCAAACACTTCGGCAGGCATAGCACCTGATGCAGCGATTGAACTCCCCTTTCCAGAAGTCCCACCTCTGTTCCTGAGACATTGCTTCCAGGGTTTCTATCTTTTCTCTACTAGCTGCCAAATCAGCAACTAAGGGGCTGGTTTTACCCAGAAGAACATCGTATTCCTGAGGGGTAGGAAACTCACAGCTAAGGCAGTTATCGAAAAGGAGTTTCGTGATGGGGAATTCTGTTTCCTTCCCGTCAACCGTTATCACCACTCTATCCCCATTCCTGGTAATATCATCCAGCTCGTCCCTATCTCTGCCTAGTAACAGCTCCACCTTCTTTAGGTCAATCAAGCCGGGGCAGGGGACACCCATAATTACTATATTCTCTCTGGCTACTTGCTTATCCTGTATCAGGCTTACAATGGAGCGACTATCGCATCCTTTGGCAACAATACCAACCCGACCCTTGACCTCGGTCAGGTATACACTGAGATTATTCACTATAAACGAGTTGATTACCAAGCGGTCAATATCATCCTTGTCCTTGGTTATCAAAGGGGTGGTGCTAAATTTCAGGCTTCCCGTCTCAAAGCCTATAATATAATCAACCTTGCCTTCCTCAAGCAAGGTCTTAGCCTCATACCGTAGCTTCTGTTCTATTTCTTTATTTTCCATCAGCAAATAACTGGTTGGCACCGATTTCGCTTAGGCCTTTTGTCACCTCAGTAGCTACCTCGCTGAACCTCACCCCCTCAGAAGCTGAAACCCAGCTAGCCTGAAACCGCCGTGGGTCAACACCCATATATTCAAGGAGTTTCTTGGTTATGACTATTCGTCTTCGGGCACGATAGTTTCCCGTTTGATAGTGGCAATCACCGGGGTGGCAGCCTGAAACCAGCACCCCATCAAAACCTAAGCGTAGCGCCTTGAGGATAAAGAGAGGGTCTACTCTGCCCGAACAGGGGACTTTGATAATTTTTATATTGGCTGGATACTTCTTGCGGCTGGTTCCGGCTAAATCAGCACCAGCATAACTACACCATCTGCACAGGAAACCAAGTAACTTCGGTTCCCATTCTGACTCTTGCTCCATCTTACCTCTGTGAAGTCTAATATATGAATTGAGCCGATCAGCCAATTAACGGGCGTTATTTTACCATGTAAGCCAGGATAATGCAACAGCAATATTAAGAGATTATTTAGCAACCCTTTTCTTTCCCCCCCCCCCCCCCAAGGGGTTTTTTTGGGGGGGGGGGTATTAAAAAACTTTTTTTTAAAGTTTTTCTTTTAAATTCTT
>CAZTRJ010000047.1:0-8936 GCA_964616615.1 uncultured Dehalococcoidales bacterium | reverse complement strand
GGCGAAGCCTCTCTTACATAACCAATTCCCCCTCTCCTTGGTAAGGAGAGGGGGAATAAGGGGGTGAGGTTGATAAATGACCTCATTATTTATCACCCAGGTACCTTGGGCAGTTCGAGCTGTGCCTTCCTTACCTCCTCCTCAGGGTAGGCATAATCCACGAGTTTACCCGATAGGTAGGCATCATAGGCCGCCAGGTCAAAGTGACCGTGCCCACTATGAGCTATCAGGATGGTTTTTGATTCACCCGATTCCTTGCACTTAAGGGCTTCATCAATGGCTACCTTGAGGTCATGGCACGGCTCGGGGGCGCTGATAATACCCTCAGTGCGAGCAAACTTTACTCCAGCCTCAAAGGTAGCAGTCTGGTGTGCGGCTTGGGCTTCCACAAAGCCTAGTTTATGGAGGTGGCAGATGATAGGTGCCATCCCATGATAGCGGAGTCCTCCGGCGTGAACTGGAGGTGGAATAAAGCCGTGCCCCAGGGTGTACATCTTGATCAGGGGAGTAAGACCCCCCACATCACCAAAATCATAGGCATATAGTCCCCTGGTCACAGTAGGGCAGCTTTCTGGTTCAACGCAGATAATCCGCAAGTTTGGTTTCTTCCCACTAATCTTGTCCCTGACCCAGGGCAGGAACTGCCCAGCGAAGTTGGAACCGCCACCGATGCAACCGACGATGATATCGGGATACTCACCGGCCATCTCCATTTGCTTTCTGGTTTCCTCGCCAACAATGGTCTGGTGGAGCAGGACATGGTTAAGCACGCTGCCTAGAGAATAGTGGGTATCATCATGAGTTACACAGTCTTCTACGGCTTCACTGATGGCGAGTCCCAGGCTACCGGGGCAATCGGGCCATTTCGCCAGCATATCTCGCCCTACCTTGGTATCCGGGCTGGGGCTGGGGACACACTTGGCACCCCAGGTCTCCATCAGGATACGGCGGTAGGGTTTTTGGTCGTAGCTAATCCTGACCATGTAAACCTTTAACTCGATGCCGAAGAACATACAGCCCATAGCCAGAGCACTGCCCCACTGCCCGGCGCCGGTCTCAGTAGTCATGCGCTTGACACCTTCTTGCTTGTTGTAGTAAGCCTGAGCTACGGCGGTGTTAGGCTTATGACTTCCCGCTTGACTTGTGCCTTCATATTTGAAGAAAATCTTGGCTGGTGTATCTAAGGCTTTCTCCAGCCGATGTGCCCGATGGAGGATTGTCGGTCTCCAGGTGCGGTAAATAGCCTGCACCTCCTCCGGGATTTCAATATAGCGCTCGGTGCTCACCTCCTGCTTGATAAGCTCCATAGGAAATAAAGGAGCCAGGTCATCGGGTGTCACCGGCTTACCGGTGCCCGGGTGCAAAACTGGTGGTAGTGGTTCGGGCAAATCAGCCTGGATGTTATACCAGCGTGTTGGCATATCCTTTTCATCAAGAATAAACTTTGTTCTCTCCATTTGTCCTCCTTTTTATTTTAATTCGCCGGTTATTTTCTCTTTTTAACCGCCGTAGGGTTACTGTCATCATATATCATCATATATTAGAACACATTGTCAACCTCCTAGTCTTTATTGTTTAAATCTAAAGCCTCTCGTAAGCTCAAAGTAAAGGCTTTAAGGGAAGAGAGGGTAGCATCCTGTTCCATCAACTGGATGAGGTGGCTACCGACAATAACGCCGTCGGCTACGGTAGCTACTCGCCTTGCCTGTTCTGGTGTAGAGATGCCAAAGCCGACGCAGAGAGGTTGACGTGCCTTTTGTCTGACCCGTTTGACGAAGCTTTCTAATTCTGGGGGGAGGGTCTGCCTGGCTCCGGTAACGCCGGTGAGGGAAACCAGGTAGATAAAGCCGCGAGACCTTTTGGCTACCATGCCAATACGTTCCTCGGTGCTGGTGGGAGCTAAAAGATATATGAGGTCGAGCTTGAGCTTACTGGCACTGGCTTCTAGCTCGGTTCCCTCTTCTGGTGGCAAGTCGGGGATTATTAGACCGTCAATACCGGCTTTAGCCGAAGCCTGACAGAAGGAGTCCAGCCCGAAATTGAGTACAGGGTTGTAGTAGCCCATAAATATCAGGGGCGTAGCCATCCTCTGGCGTAACTGATAAGCCACCTCCAGGCACACTTGTGGGGTAGTACCATGCTGGAGGGCGTGATAGCTTGCCTTTTGGATGGTAATGCCATCAGCCAGAGGGTCGGAGAAGGGGATGCCTAGCTCAATAATGTCACAGCCACTGGCGGACAGGATAGAGACTGCCTTCTGGGTTGCTTCTATGTTGGGATAGCCTATGGTGAGGTAGGCGATGAGTGCTTTATAACCTGGTCTAAAAACAGATGTAATACGGCTCATAGTTCCATTCCTATTGCTTTAGCTACGATATCCAGGTCCTTATCCCCTCGACCGGAAAGATTGATAACTACCAGCTGATTTGGTGGTAAATCAGCTGCCAGTTTGGCGGCGTAATAGATGGCATGGGCTGGTTCCAGTGCTGGAATTATACCCTCGGTGTGGCACAGGAGCCTGAAGCCTTCCAGTGCCTGGGCATCAGTAACGGCTACATAGGTGGCACGACCTATATCTTTATAATAACTATGTTCGGGACCTACCCCGGGATAGTCCAGCCCGGGGGCAATACTGTGGGTTGCCAGTATTTGCCCGTCCCTGTCTTGTAACAGATGCGACTTGGTGCCGTGTAACACCCCAACTTTACCGGCGGTTAGTGATGCGGCGTGTTGATTGGTCTCTATGCCCTTTCCTGCTGCCTCAACACCGATAAATTTGACGCTTTTGTCATGGAAGAAGGGATGGAACAGACCTATAGCATTACTGCCACCACCGACACAGGCAACCAAATAGTCGGGGAGGCGGTGATACATCGCCATAACCTGCTCTTTCGTCTCCTGCCCAATTATTGATTGAAAGTCACGCACTATCATCGGATAGGGGTGAGGACCCACCACTGAACCAAGAAGGTAGTAGGTATTATGGACATTGGTTACCCAGTCGCGGATAGTTTCATTGATAGCATCCTTCAGGGTGCGGCTGCCTGAGGATACGGGACGCACTTCAGCCCCCAGCAGTTTGATGCGGAGGACATTGGCTGACTGGCGTTCTATATCTTCCTCTCCCATGTAGATGATACAGTTAAGCCCTAGCATAGCACATACAGCAGCTACCGCTACTCCGTGTTGTCCGGCACCAGTCTCAGCAATAATTCGTGTTTTGCCCATACGCTTGGCTAGTAGCCCCTGTCCCAGGGCATTATTAATCTTGTGCGCCCCGGTGTGAGCCAGGTCTTCGCGCTTGATCAGGATGGTAGCCCCGCCTATTCTGGCCGACAACTGTGGGGCAGGATAAAGGGGGGTGGGTCGGCCCGAATATTCCCGGCATAACTGCTGAAATTGCTGTTGGAAGCCGGAATCAGTACTGGCTTCGGCGTAAGCTAGCTTAAGCTCATCAAGGGCTGGCATTAGTGTTTCGGGGACAAACTTACCGCCGAACTGCTTGAAGTAACCACTGAGGTCCGGTAGCTGCTTATCTCTGGCTGTCATCAGCCCTCCTTACTGTTTCAATAAAAGTTCTGATTTTAACTATATCCTTGACTCCGCCTACTTCCACACCTGAGGAGACATCCACTCCCCACGGTGCTACTATCTTGATTGCCGGGGCGACATTCTCCGGGGTGAGGCCACCGGCGATAATCACCGGGAAGTGTTCGGCTGCCTGCTGAGCCAAGCTCCAATCAAAGGTCATTCCGGTTCCACCATATTTGTCCTTAACTTGGGAATCAAGGAGATAGATATACCTCTGGCTGGCGAGCACTCTCGCCCCGGAAGACAAATCGGCGCAGATTTCCTCGGGGCGTTGTCCTTCCTTTATTCGAACTGCCTTGATTAGTGGCTTGGTAATCTGGTGGCAATAATCCCACGGCTCGTCACCACTTAGCTGAACCCAGTCCAAATTGCAGGAACTGGCAATCCGGTTTACCTCATAAGCGGGCATATTGACGAAAACACCAACCACGGCGGTAGCCTCACTGCATTTCTTGACGGCACTTACGATATCCTGTGCCTGAGAAAGGGTTACCTGCCGCTGACTGGGGGCAAAGACCAGCCCGATGAAGTCAGCCCCGGCTTCAATTACGGCTGAGGCGTGAGCCTGTTGCCTAATCCCACAAATCTTGACCCGGGTCATATTATCAGCTCCCTCATCTTGCTCGGGATATCAGTAGCGGTGACCAGAGCCTCGCCCACCAGCACGGCATTAACTCCCCACTGTTTCAGTTTTTCTATATCTTCCCGGCTCCCGATGCCGCTTTCGCTAACCACAATTCGCTCCTGGGGGATAAGGGGTCGCAGTTGGTGGGTGGTGTTGATGTCAACATTAAAGGTATTAAGGTTGCGGTTATTGATGCCAATAATTTTTGCCTGGCTCAGGAGTGCTCTTTCCACCTCAGCCTGGTTGTGAACCTCAACCAGACAGCTTAAGCTGAGGTTGTGGCTTAGCCAGAGGAGTTCCTCAAGCTGCTCCTGGCTCAGGCTGGCCACTATTAGTAGCAGGGCATCAGCACCGTAAGCCCGGGACTCATATACCTGATAGGGGTCAAATATGAAATCCTTCCTCAGCAGGGGAAGATGAGTCTCCTCTCTGATTGCTGCCAGATGGTCAATGCTACCTTCAAAGTAGTTTGCCTCGGTTAGCACTGAGACGGCGGCAGCACCACCCTGGGCATAGCTTTTTGCCAGCTCAACGGGATTAAAGTTGGGGCAGAGAATCCCTCGTGATGGGGATGCCCGCTTTACCTCGGCAATCAGTCGGGTGTGGTCACCACCAAGGGCAAGAGCAAAATCAACTGGCATCTGCCGCTGGGCAATGCTTTCCTTCAACGAGGATAGGGGCATGCTCTTTTTCCTTAGCTCGACCTCTTCCCCTTTTTGAATAATAATTCTATTCAGCATCTCTTTTCCGTGAGTTTAGGTCAGGCTCTGACTCAGACTGACCAGACGGTCAAGTTTTTCTAAAGCTCGTCTGCTGTCAATGGCTTCCTGGGCAAGGCGAATTCCCTGTTTGAGGTCAGGGGCCTGGTTGGCGGCGAGCAGAGCAGCAGCAGTGTTCATAACCACTATATCTCGTCTGGCTCCTTTTTCCCCACCCAGGATACCACGCAGCATTTTAGCATTCTCCTCAGGTTTTCCCCCGCTGATTTCTGCCCGGCTTGCCTCCTTGAACCCTAAATCCAGTGGGGAAATCTCGTAAGGTGGTGATACTCCCTGTTCATCAGCCTCCCACACCAGAGACCGGCCACTGATTGAGATTTCATCCACGCCGTCTATGCCGTGCACCACCAGGGAGTGCTTTGTCCCCAGTCGGTGGAGGACAGAGGCGATTTTATTTCCTATCTCCCGGCTGGGAACGCCGATAACCTGGGACTGGGCTCGGGCAGGGTTGGTTAGAGGTCCGAGGATATTAAATACGGTGCGGATGCCAATCTCGCGGCGGGGGATAGCGGCATACTTCATTGCCGGGTGGAAGATGGGGGCAAACATAAAGCCAATACCCACCGTCTCCAGGCACTCAGCTACCCCCTCCGCCCCGAGGTCAATCTTGACTCCCAGTGCTTCCAGGACATCAGCACTGCCACAGTGGCTGGTCATTGCCCGGTTGCCGTGTTTGGCTACCTTGAGACCGGCGCCAGCAGCGACAAAGGCGGCGGCAGTGGAGATATTAAAGGTGGAGGAGCTATCACCCCCGGTGCCGCAGGTATCAACCACGGGCGGGGTTGCCATTACCGGGATTGCCTTAGCCCTCATAATACTAGCCAGCCCGGCAATCTCATCCACTGTCTCCCCTTTAACCCGCAGCGCGGTAATAAAGGCGGCAATCTGAGCCGGCGTCGCCTCACCGCTCATTATCTCCTCCATCGCCCCCGCTGCCTGCTCAAAGGTAAGTGAATTACCTGAAACCAGGGTGTCTATAGCTTCTTTAATCATCAGTGTTCTCCCTATTAATGAAATTTCTTAGTAAGTCCTTGCCCACCTCGGTCATGATGGATTCGGGGTGGAACTGGACTCCATCTACAGGAAACTGGCAGTGGCGCAGTCCCATAATTATACCATTTGATGTCCAGGCACTGACCTCAAGGCAATCAGGCAGGTCATCACCGACTACGGCCAGGGAGTGATAGCGGATGGCGGGGAAGGGGTTAGGTAGGTTGGTAAAAAGTCCCTTGCCATCATGGTAGATGAGCGATGATTTGCCGTGCTTGATTTCGCGGGCGCGGTCAACCCTGGCTCCATAGCTGTAGCCAACACACTGGTGACCGAGGCAGACCCCCAGAATAGGGAGACGGCTACCGAAGTGGCGGATAATATCATTGGAGATACCAGCCTGCTCTGGGGTGCCGGGACCGGGTGAGATGACGATACGCTGAGGCGACTTTGCCTCAATTTGACTCAGGCTCAACTGGTCGTTACGGACTACCCATACTTCCTCCCCCAGCTCGCTGAGATACTGGAAGAGGTTGTAGGTAAAGCTGTCATAGTTATCTATTAGCAGGAGCATAATTAGCCTCCGCCTGCTTAATCGCAGAAAGTAATGCCTGAGCTTTGTTCAGGCTTTCCTGATATTCACCCTCAGGGATACTGTCGGCCACAATTCCCGCCCCTGCCTGAATATAGGCAGTACCGTTGCTGATAACGATGGTGCGGATAGTGATTGCGGTATCCAGGTTCCCGGCGAAGTCGAAGTAGCCCACTGCCCCGGCATAGGGTCCCCTCTTATCTGGCTCCAGCTCGGCGATAATCTCCATAGCCCGAATCTTGGGAGCGCCGGAAACGGTGCCAGCGGGAAAACAGGCACGCAGGGCATCAAACTGGGAAAGCCCGGCTCTCAGCCTGCCCTGAACATGGGATACCAGGTGCATAACATGGGAGTAGCGCTCTACATCCATAAGCTGGGTTACTTCAACCGTGCTCGGCTCAGCGATTCTCCCGATGTCATTACGCCCCAGGTCGACGAGCATAATGTGCTCGGCGCACTCTTTCTCATCACCTCTAAGTTCCTCTTCCAGAGCCATATCCCGGGCAGTATCTTTCCCCCGGGGACGGGTGCCGGCGATGGGGTGGTTGGAAACTACTCCATCCTCCACCCGCACCAGAAGCTCAGGAGAAGCCCCAACGATATGGAAATCACCCAGGTGGAGGTAATACATGTAGGGGGAAGGATTAATGGAGCGTAAAGCCCGATAGATGGTAAAGGGGCTGGCGTTTGTTGGCTTAGCCAGCCGCTGGGATAAGACCGCCTGGATTATATCACCGCCATAGATGTAATCCTTGGCTCGGCATACCCTGGACTCGAACTCCGCCTGAGAAAGGTTTGATGATATTGGAGACCCTGGGGACGAAACTGCTGGCACGGCTTCAGGAGGAACCGGCTGTCTCAGCCTCTCTATCAGGCTCTCAATCCTGGTGGTTGCCTGGAGATACGCCGCTTCAATATCACCATCGAGGTGGGCATGAGAGACGACCTTGATGGTGTGACTGATATGGTCGAAAACAAGGAGAGTATCAACCATCATCAGCATAGATTCGGGAAGACCCAGGGGGTCGCAGTCAGGGGAGGGTAATCTCTCAAAGTAGCGGGCAACCTCATAACCCAGATAGCCGACCATGCCGCCGTGGAAACGGGGCAAGCCAGCAACTGGCACCAGTTGGAACCGGCTAAACTCCTTTTCTACCAGGAGTAAGGGGTCAACCGGGTTGTCACCCCCGGTGTTGAGGACAAGGGAAGGCTCAGTGCCAATAAAGCTATAGCGTGCCAGCTGTTCCCCACCCTCAACACTCTCCAGGAGGAAGGAGTAGTTACCACGAGCTACTTTGAGAAAGGCTGATACTGGTGTTTCCAGGTCAGCCATTATCTCGTAGTAAACTGGTACCAGATTGCCGTATTTCTTTAGCTGTTTAACCTCGTCCAGGGTTGGGTGGAACATGTCATCTCCTCGCCATATAGATAAAAAAAGCCTCCCACCCTAAAGGGGCGAGAGGCTCACTTTCGCGGTACCACCCTTCTTAGTTAACTCCAACCAAGGGAGTCCACTATCTCTATCAGGTACGGAGTTAAGTAAAGATACTTACTCGATACCCTGGGGTTTGATAACGCTTCCCCGGCGACAAAACCTACTTATTGCTAGGCTGAGCAACTTTCGGTTTGCGGCTCCCAAGTCCATTCAACTTCGGCGCCAGCATCGGCTCACACCTTACCCGACTCTCTGTGCCTCGCTTGAAGCCTACTAGTCTTGTTCACAGCCTTTACTTATTCTATTAAAAAAACTTATAACATAGTGTTACCTGTTTGTCAATAGTTTTTGCTGGCTGGTTCTCTTCGGTTGAAGTTGATGGTTATTTTAAAGCGTTTATATCAAGCATTTATCAAGTGTTTTTAGGGTTATTTTAAGTGATTAGCCCTATTTTGTAGTATAATTGCTCCATATGAAGAAAGCATTAACCAATGCAGCCTTTATTGATGGAGTGAACCTACATAAAGCCCGACAGGATTTAGGGTGGGAAGTTGCCACGAGGAAGCTTATAAAACACCTTGAGGAAACATATGGTGTTGGTATAGCATACTATTTTGTAGGTTTTGTTGACTATAATCAAGGATTATATAATAGGCTTGAATCTGAGGGTTATGAAATGGTGTATAAGAAAACATATTATGTTAACGGTAAGTTAAAAGGGAATATTGACTCTGAATTAGTTCTCAAAGCTATGACCCAGTATAGAGTTTACAGAGAAGCTGTTTTAATAACGAGCGACGGGGATTTTGCTTGCTTGGCTAAATATCTAATACTAAAGAATAAATTGCGTGCAGTCTTAGCTACAACAAAATATAAATGCTCACACCTTCTAGAAGAAGCATCGGGAACCTACATCTGTTATAT
>CAZTRJ010000046.1:6880-9183 GCA_964616615.1 uncultured Dehalococcoidales bacterium | reverse complement strand
GCGTTCTGGATAAATATAATGTAAAGAGCCTGGGAACGCCGATACAGACGATAAGAAACGCCGAGGACCGAGAGCTATTCAAGCAGTTGTTAATCAATATCGGCGAGCCAGTGCCGAAGAGTGCTACCGTCAATACCCTGAAGCAAGCCAAGAAGGTAGCCAAGGAGATAGGGCTGCCCCTGATAATTCGCCCGGCTTATACCCTGGGTGGGACTGGGGGTGGTATGGCTTATACCGGGAAAGAACTGGATAAAGCGGCAAGTGTAGGGTTAGCTGCCAGCCCCATTCACCAGGTGTTGATAGAGGAATCAGTGGTGGGGTGGAAGGAAATAGAGTATGAGGTGATGCGGGATGCCGCTGATAACTGCGTCACCATTTGTAATATGGAGAATATTGACCCGATGGGGGTGCATACCGGCGATAGCATTGTGGTTGCTCCCAGCCAGACGCTGACCAATAAAGAGCATCAGATGCTGAGGACAGCCAGCCTCAAGATTATCCGCGCTCTGGGCGTGGAGGGAGGCTGTAACATACAGTTTGCCCTTGACCCCAGTAGCGATAATTACTATGTAATTGAAGTTAATCCCCGGGTCAGCCGCAGCTCAGCCTTAGCCAGTAAGGCTACCGGCTACCCTATCGCCCGGGTAGCAGCCAAGATAGCGGTGGGCAAACGGCTTGATGAAATCCCGAATCAGGTAACCGGGAAAACGATGGCTGCCTTTGAGCCGACACTGGATTACCTGGTGGTTAAGATTCCTCGCTGGCCGTTTGACAAGTTTGCCTCGGGTGATAGGGCTATAGGAACACAGATGAAAGCCACCGGCGAGGTAATGGCTATTGATAGGTGCTTTGAGGCCGCCCTGCAAAAGGCGATACGCTCCCTTGAGTTTGGCAGAAGGTCATTGCTGTGGGAAGACATAAAGTGGGAGCTGGGAACAAACATAGCTTCTTATCCCTTAGGACCTAATGACCTGAGGCTGTGGGCAATTATGGCTGCCTTGAGACGCGGAATCAGCGCTAATGAGTTATTTGAACACACCAGGATTGACCTGTGGTTTATAGATAAGCTCCAGAACATTGTAGATATGGAGAAGCAGCTCCTGTCTCAGCCACTGACGCCAGAGCTGTTATGGCAAGCAAAGCGACTCGGCTTCTCTGATGAGCAGATTGGAACCTTAGCCGATAGGCTCCCGGAACAGGTGAGGCAACTGCGTTGTAGCTGGCAAATCCGCCCTGTTTACAAGATGGTGGATACCTGCGCCGGTGAATTTGACGCTAATACCCCTTATTTCTATAGCACCTATGAGCAGGAGAATGAAGCTGAGCCGCTTCAGGGGAACAAGGCAGTAGTCATCGGCAGTGGTCCCAACCGTATTGCTCAGGGCATTGAATTTGACTACTCCAGCGTTCATGCTGCCTGGGCACTACAGGAATCTGGGTTCAAGAGTATTATGGTAAACTCCAACCCGGAAACAGTATCTACTGATTTTGACACCAGCGACCGCCTCTACTTTGAAGCCCTGGATGAAGAAAGCCTGCGTGACATCCTGGAAAACGAAGGGGGACAAGCTACGTCTGAATCTTCAGGCAATATTCCGCCGTCTATAGTTCAATTTGGAGGTCAGACAGCTATAAACCTGGCTGAACCTCTATTTCGCAGCGGGATGCCACTCATCGGCTCCAGTGTTGAGGCTATTGACCTGGCTGAGGACAGGCGTAGATTTGAGAGCTTCCTTAGCCAGCTGGGTATTCCCCAGCCACCAGGAGCCGGGGTGACATCGGTAGCCGAAGCCCTCAGTGTGGCTAAGCTTATCGGTTACCCGGTATTAGTTCGTCCCAGCTATGTCCTCGGCGGCAGGGCTATGGAGATAGTTCACAATGCCAGTGAGCTAATCCGCTATATGAGCCTAGCCATAGAGCTGGATACCAAGCACCCGGTTCTTATTGATAAATATCTGGAAGGGAAAGAGGTAGAGGTTGATGCCATAGGTGATGGGGAACGCGTCCTCATTCCTGGAATAATGGAGCATATTGAACGGGCAGGAGTTCACAGCGGTGATTCTATGGCAGCCTATCCCGGGGTAAAGCTGACTGAGCCCGAGGCAGAAACTATTGTCGATTATACAGTCAGGATAGGTCTGGCACTCAAAATCAAAGGCTTAATGAACATCCAGTTTGTTATTATACCTGATACTATCAGTCAAGGGTCATCAGTTTATGTATTTGAAGTGAACCCTCGGGCTAGTCGGACTATTCCCTTTATCTCCAAGGTTACCGGGGTGCCGATGGTAAATATATCGACC
>CAZTRJ010000046.1:5130-6870 GCA_964616615.1 uncultured Dehalococcoidales bacterium | reverse complement strand
GTAAGAGTCTTAAAGAACAGGGCTATAATACCGGACTATGGCCCAGGCAGAGGCTGGTGGGCATTAAAGCCCCGGTTTTTTCTATGTCAAAACTACCTGGAGTAGATACCTACCTTGGCCCGGAAATGAAGTCCACCGGCGAGGTAATGGGGATTGACTACACCTTTGATGCCGCTCTAACCAAGGCGCTCTTAGCCGCCGGACTAATGCTACTGCCTCAAGGAGCTATACTTTTCAGCGTAGCTGACAGGGATAAACCGGAAGCACTACCTATAATCAAGAAACTCTCCGAAGTAGGCTGTGAACTCTATGCCACTGAAGGCACGGCAGCTATGATTGAGGCAGTGGGGCTCCCGGTAAGAATGATAAGTAAAAAACTGAGCGAGGGGCACCCCAATGTTGTTGACATCATCAATGATGGGACAGTAAACGGGGTGGTTAATACTGTTACCGGGGGTCGCATCGCACTGAGAGATGGTTTCTATATCCGACGGGCGGCTGCTGAGAAGCGTATTCCCTGCTTTACTTCCCTTGATACTGCTCGGGCGGCAGCCGAGGCGCTGTTGAAGGGGAACCAAATTTACAGTGCTCAACCCTTACCAGACTACCGCCAAAAGGAGCCAGGTTGAAGCAGGTAACTGCTCCTGTTATCTCTAATAGTAGAGTTATGCCGGGGATTTGTCTTGCTTGGTTTGAAGCTCCTGAGATTGCCCAATTAGCCAGACCGGGACAGTTTGTTATGGTTCGCTGTGGGGGAGAAAGCATCCTGCCACGCCCGTTGAGCATTTACCAGCGGGACGGTAGCAAGATTGCCTTGTTGTTTGCCGTAGTCGGTAAAGGCACACGCTGGCTATCTCAGAGCAAGGCAGGAGATAGCCTGGATATATTCGGCCCGCTAGGTAACGGTTTTGTGATAGAACCTGCTGCGAAAAATTTGCTTCTGGTGGCTGGCGGTATGGGCATTGCACCGCTACTTTTTCTGGCTGAGGAAGCTAGTAAGGAAGGATACTCAATAACAGTTCTCATAGGTATACGAACCGCTATGGTTTATCTTAAGCGCACTTCAGCTATTAAAGGCAAATTTATTATTACTACTGAGGATGGAACCGATGGACAACAGGGTATAGTAACTAACCTTATACCCAAGTATGTTGATGGGGTCGACCAAGTCTTCGCCTGCGGTCCGGTCGGTATGTACCAAGCCATGGTAAAGATGCCAGAGTTAAGAAACAAGCCAGTCCAGATTTCTCTGGAGGTGAGGATGGGGTGTGGGCGGGGGGTTTGCTACGGCTGCACAGTGAAGACAAAAGAGGGTCTGAAGCAGGTATGCACCGATGGACCAGTATTTAACTTAGAGGATATCCTGTGGGATGAACTAAGCTGCCAGAACAGGAGGCAAAAAATATGGTAGTTACCAAGAAAATTAGTCTCCAGACCAAGGGGAACTGTGATATTATTGACATCACGCCTCAGGTGGAGCAGCAGGTCGCCGAGACAGATATAAATAATGGAACGGCTACCATGTTTGTCGCTGGTTCCACTGCCGGGATAACTACTATTGAGCTTGAATCCGGTCTACTCTCTGACTTCCAGGGTATGTGGGAGCGGAATGTTCCCCGGAATATCCCTTATGACCATGACCGCCGCTGGGGAGATGGCAATGGCTACTCTCATGTCCGCGCCTCGCTGCTGGGTGCCTCGTTAGTAGTTCCCTTCAACAACAAGAGGTTAACCCTGGGT
>CAZTRJ010000046.1:0-5120 GCA_964616615.1 uncultured Dehalococcoidales bacterium | reverse complement strand
ATGGCAGCAAATAGTGGTGGTAGATTTTGACAACCGACCCCGGTCAAGAGAAATTATATTGCAGATTATGGGTGAATAGACAGACTGGTTAACTTATTTACCCTGTAGCAGGGAGAAAAATTCAGCCCTGCTTTCAGCTTTGGTGCGGAAGGCACCCCTGATGGCTGAGGTAATAATACTGCTTCCTGGTTTCTTGACGCCGCGCATAATCATGCACATATGCTCAGCCTTAACCACTACCGCCACCCCGGAGGGCTTAAGCCCATCCATAATGGCATCAGCAATGTCAGTAGTTACCCTCTCCTGAATCTGGGGGCGCTTAGTTACGATTTCCACTACTCGAGCTAGTTTGCTTAGACCTACCACACGCCCGTTAGTATCAGGAATATAACCTATATGAACTACACCGTAAAATGGCAAAAGGTGATGCTCACACATAGAATAAAAGGGAATATCCCTGGCAATCACCATTTCCCGGTGTCCCAGCTCGTAACATACTGCCAGCTCTTCTTTGGGGTCGACATTAAGTCCCATAAAAAGCTCAGCATACATCTCAGCCACGCGCCTCGGTGTATCCACTAAGCCTTCTTTTTCTGGGTCTTCCCCAATAGCCTTAATAATAGAAGTTACTGCGCTCATAATCCTGGCTTTGTCAAACACTCTATTCCTCCTTTAACGCTTGCCATAGACCTTACGGTCCAGAGCCCTTGCCGTATCTCTGGATGTAGTAGCATAAAGTTCCTTACCCAGATACAGGATAGGGTGAATCTTATCCAAATCCAGTATTTCCTCCGGAGTAAAGGCACCTTTCAGGCAATGCACCGCCACAATTTCTCCCACCAACCACCGGTGGTCACCATAGCTCCTATCGTCAACTAATTTACACTCATAGGCAGCATAGGCAGTCTTCAAGATTGGCACGGCTGTTGTTACCGACTTATCCCTGGCGATATTGAATCGGTGAAACTTGTCTCCCTCCTGCCCTTTGCTGCCACCTACAGAGGCAACCAGCTCAGCGGCATCAAGGGGCAGGAAATTAACCCCAAATTCCTTACTGTCAACAATAAGCTGGTAGGTAAACCGGTTAGGAGAGATAGAAATTCCATAGAGGGGTGGATTAAGGGAGATAGACGTATGCCAGGCTACCGCCATAGCATTGTCCCTTCCTCTAGAGTGAGCAGTAACTATAATAGCTACCTTGGGGTAGTGCTGATAAAATGCGCCCACATCTTGACTAACCACCTTAGCCATTTTAGCCTCCTTTAGTTTTGAGTCTCTAGGCAGTACTGCTAGCCCAACCTAGAGTCTGCTCTACGGCTGATAAATCAGCCGGAAGCTCAATAAAGGACTCAGCACCCTTCAGCGCAGTATCAGCATCCTTAAGCCCGGTGCCGGTTACCACACAAACTATCCTCTTTTGTGAAAAGTCCATTCCGGCCTGGGAGAGCTTAATAAGCCCGGCCAGGGAAGCCGCTGAAGCCGGTTCACCAAAGATACCTCCTCTGGTTGCCAGAAGTCGGTAGGCTGACAGAATCTCATTGTCACTAACCATATCAATAATACCGCCAGAGTCATCGCGGGCGGCAACTGCCTTCTGCCAGCTAGCTGGATTGCCGATTCGTATCGCTGAGGCGACTGTTTCCGGCTGGTTAATAACATAGCCCCGGACGATAGGGGCCGCTCCCTCAGCTTGAAAACCCATCATCCTGGGTTTATTTCCTGCCCTGCCTGCCTGATAATATTCCACAAAACCCTTCCAGTAGGCGGTAATATTACCGGCATTGCCTACCGGGATAAAAAGATAGTCGGGAGCCTCGCCCAAAATGTCAATAATCTCAAAAGCAGCCGTTTTTTGTCCCTCTATACGGTAGGGATTAATTGAGTTTACCAGGGTAACTGGATGCTTCTGGGTTAGCTCTCTTACTATATGTAGCGCCTGGTCAAAATTTCCATCAATGGTGATAATCTTAGCCCCGTAGATAATAGCCTGAGCTAGCTTACCGAGGGCAATCTTGCCTTTAGGCACAACAATAATAGCGGTAAGCCCGCAATAGGCAGCGTGGGCAGCGGCTGAGGCGCTGGTATTACCGGTTGAGGCACATATTATAGCTTTAGTGCCGGCTTCCACTGCTTTGGCTACGGCAACCACCATGCCCCTATCTTTAAATGAACCGGTAGGGTTACACCCCTCCAGCTTAAAGTATAGCTCCCCACAACCAATTTCATTCTCCAGCCGCTGGCACCTGACCAGAGGGGTATCTCCCTCCCCCAGTGAAAATAAAGGGGTATCAGGGGTAATGGGAAGGAAGTCCTTATACTTAACTAGAACACCGGTTTTCATTCTTCCACCCGAATGAAGTTGCTTATTTCGTTAACCACAGGCAGACGTGTTACCTCCTCCAGAGCCTGCTGCATTGCCGCTTCCTTAGCCGGATGAGTCATAATGACAATTTCAGCGGTTCGAGCTACACTATCAGTCATCTTCTGGATAACTGAGGAAATGCTAATTAGATGGTCACCCAAAATCTTGGAAATCTGAGCCAACACCCCAGGGCGGTCAGCAACATTCACCCTGAGGTAGTATCTGGTCTCAAGCTCGGACATAGGTTTAATAACTTTTCCCGGTTGCAACTTCCACCTGACTCTGCTACCGGCACCACAAGCGATATCCTGGGCTGCTGACACAATATCAGCGACAATGGCACTGCTGCTGGGGAGGGCACCAGCACCCTCACCAAAGAAAAGCACTCTGCCCACCAGGTCACCTTCAACCAGAATAGCATTATAGACATCGTCGACCTTAGCCAGAAGTGAGTCTTCAGGAATAAAGACGGGGTGTACCCGAGCTTCAATCAGGTTATTGTTCTGTTTGGCGATAGCTAGCAGTTTGATGGCAAAGCCGAGCTCCTTGGCATGCTGAAAGTCGCGGCTTGCCATCCGGGAAATTCCTTCACAATAGACATCCTCAGGTCGGACTTGACTGTGAAAGGCTAACGAGGCAAGAATAGCCAGCTTATAGGCAGCATCTATCCCTTCTATATCATTTTCTGGATTAGCCTCGGCGTAACCTAGCTGCTGAGCTCTATTAAGAGCCAGGAAGAAATCCATACCATCCCTTGCCATCCGGGTAAGAATATAATTGGTAGTCCCGTTTATTATGGCGTAAATACCACTTATGTTATTAGCTACCAGGTCATACTGAAAAGGGGCGACCAGAGGAATGCCGCCACCAACACTGGCTTCGTAGCGTAGCCCCACCTTATGCTGTTGAGCTAGAGCTAACATCTCTGCCCCGTGTTTGGCAATAACCTCCTTGTTGGAGGTGACTACGTGTTTACCGCTTGATATTGCCCTTTCCAAATACTCTAGGGCCGGGTTCTCATTCCCTATCGCCTCGACGATTATGTCTATCTCTGGTTCAGCAAAAAACTCATCTTCGTCGGTGGTAAAGAGTTGAGAGTCCATCTCCAGTGCCTGCGGTCTGGTTAAATCCTGCTCCAGAACCTTCACCTTCCGTAAAACAAGGGAACAATCCACTTGCTCAGCCAAAACCTCTGCTTTGTCCAGCAAAACTCTGGCTACTGCTCCAGCAACTACCCCCAGTCCAATTAACCCAACCCCAATACTCTTTTTTTTCATCGCCTCAGCCCTCCGTGGCCTTCCATATTGCCCACCCTTTCTTCTCATAATCCAGATAGCTATCATCTACTTCATTTTCGGGGTCATCCCATAGCGCCAAGACCCACTCGTTAAAAGCCTTGGTCTTCAGCGAATCCCGGTCCTCATCCTCAATTTCTCTGTTATCATCTATATCCATAACCATTACCAGCCAATAGCCTCCTTTGGTCTCAACATCCTCGTCACGAAGCGGCTGACTCAGCTCCAGTTCAGTATCAAAAATGAACTCGTTGATGATTGAGCTCATCGTATTCGGAGCTACCCAGCTCAGGTCACCCCCATTTTCCCTAGACGCATCATGCTGAGAAAGCTCCTGAGCCAAAGTAGCAAAATCCTCACCGTCTTCAAGTTCAAGCCTGGTGCTCACCGTCTGTGCCTGTTCTTCGCTACTCAACAATATTACCTGAATATGAGCTTCATCCGGGTCCCATCTTCTATCCAATACCTTGATTATCCAGTAGCCAACACTCTTGGTTTTGGCTTCATCATATATTGGCTGGCTCAATATTCCGGCATCAGAGCTGAACGCATATTCTCCCACTACTGAGGTATCTAATAACTCGGCTAAGATTTCTTCAAGTTGCCAGTCAAGGTCACCCTCATTTTCTTGGGAAAAACTATCCAGGGAAAGCTCCCCAGCTAGGTCAGCAAAGCTTTCATCATTTTCCAGCCTAGCTCTAGTCTCAGATGCCTGTATTTCACTCTCCAAGAACATTGCCATTATGTGTCGCTGCTCATCAGACACTGGCACCTGTTGCTCAAAGTGCTCATCCCAGAGTCTGATTACCAACATTTCAGTCCTGATAAAATCTCTATAGTCCTCGCTTAAAGGTAGGCCAAGATTCCCGAGTTCATCATCAACTTCCTGATTGCTGACGCTAATGCCCAGATTCAAGGCTCCTTGCTTTATTAGCTCATTTTCCTCAATAATCGTCACCACACCGTCAGCCAGAACATACATTTCTTGGATATCCTGGATAGATATACCTTGCCCATAGTATTTAAGCGCGTTTATGTAGTAACTCATATCAAAGCTGGCATCATTTACTGTGATTACAGTTTCATGCAGCGGTTTATACTCAGTAATATACCACCGCTGGTAAATCCCGACGCTGATAATACCTAAAACAGCCAGAATTATTAAAATTCCCGAGCCAAGAAGAATATGCTGTTTCCTCTTCTGCAACTGCCACTGAGAAAGCTGGCGCTTGGTAACTTCACGCTGGGGTTTATTTACCTTCTTTTTAACCAAACCTAATTCTATCCTGCCAAAATCTTATTTTCTATTTATAACCCGAAAGTTATAACCCTTTCCAACTCAGCGGGGGTAGGTTGTTTAAATGCTCCCTGAATTGTGCTAGAATATTTACCACAGTCAGTCGGGGTGTAGCGCAGCCTGGTAGCGCACCTGAATGGGGTTCAGGTGGTCGGAGGTTCAAATC
>CAZTRJ010000045.1:0-9231 GCA_964616615.1 uncultured Dehalococcoidales bacterium | reverse complement strand
GTTTCTTTATAGATTTGTGAACTGCCTTTAATACCTTATAGTTCTCGGTATCGTTCTCCAGTAAGCTAAAAGCTCCTTCACAGAGACATATGGCAGCATCAAATTCATTTTCAAAAGGCAACTCTCGGGCATCACCAAGCCGAAAGTCAACCTGAACATTTTTCCTTTTTGCCGTTTCTTTGGCGGCTCCAATCATGCTTGGCGATAAATCTATTCCGGTAATGTTCTTATAACCTTTAGTTGCCAGGTTGATGGCATGGCGTCCCGTCCCACATCCAATATCAAGGATTTTCATTTCAGGATTGGTCAAATACTCTTTAATCATCCACCTGACTTCATTTTCAGTATTTTGGGTGAAGGGATAGTCTTCGTATTCAATCCCCATTTCTTCAAAAAACTCTTTATACCACTCAGGATTCACGCTTCCCCCCATCTTTCTCTCTGAGTTGTGGAAACAATATTACCTCGCGGATTGATAGCTGCCTGTCGCACCAGGTCTATATTTTCGCGGATAAATTTCAGGTCAAGCATAGGTTTTTACCAACCTACCCCCTTTATCCCCCTCCCTTGATAAGGGAGGGGGAACTGGTTATATAAGAGAGGCTTCGCCTCTCTTAAACTCGCCCAAATCTGCTTATTGGAGAGCGCCAACCTGCGCCATATAGACTGATGGCAGCACCAGTTCTTAGAGTGTAAGCTACTTGGTCTCCTGGGTTAATATGCTTATCAGCTGCATACATAAAACCAGCATAACCAGAGGTATCTGCCTCAAAGTAACCACCTGTCCACCAAGCACCAATAATGTCTCCCGCCTTTACAGCTATGTCTAATCCAGTGAATGTTTGCTTACTACCACTGGTGACGCTCCCGATACTATCAGAATCTCGGCATTGATAAGTGGTCCCATTTACCAAGAAGAATGTGCCGACCACTAAGCCAGTTATATTCTGTTGAGCGAAGACGGTTACCTTCTCTATTATCCCATCAGCATTGGCTGGGTTGTCTAGCGATAATATGGTATAACCAGCGCCTTGATTGAATGACCTATCAATGGCTTCGGCCCCGACATCAATCCCCACCAGTTGGGGAAACAGGATTACCTCGCGGATGGACTGCTGGTTGGTGAGGAGCATCACCAGGCGGTCAATACCAATACCCAGCCCACCGGCAGGGGGCATGCCATACTCCAGTGCCAGCAGAAAATCTTCATCAGTGGTCTCTACCTCTTCATTTTCTGGCTGACGCTCCTTTTGTTGCTGGAGGAAGCGCTGTCTCTGCTCCAGGGGGTCATTGAGTTCGGTGAAGGCATTGGCTATTTCCATTCCTCCAGCAAAGGCTTCAAAACGCTCCACCAGATGGTCATCATCAGGCTTTGCCTTAGCCAGGGGTGACATTTCAATCGGGTAGTCCACAAGGAAGGTGGGTTGTGTCATATTAGGCTCAACAAAGGTGGAAATGAGCTCATCTATAAGCCGGCCCCGGTCCTTTTGGGGGTCAACCTCCATTTTTAGCTGTAGCATCTTAGTCCGGAGCGAATCAATATCAGGATACTGGTCAAAATCAATGCCACTGTATTTTATAATTGCCTGGCGTAGTTCCAGCCGCTGCCACGGAGGCTTGAGGCTGAGGGTATTGTCTCCGAACTCAACCTTGTTGGTGCCTAAAACCTGCTGACTGATTTCAGATACCATCTTCTCCACCATATTCATCACATCATTATAGTCGGTATAGGCTTCATAGCTTTCCAGCATGGTGAACTCGGGATTGTGCTTAATGGAAATACCTTCATTGCGGAAGGTGCGACCCAACTCATAAACCTTGTCAAAGCCACCGATAATCAGTCGCTTGAGGTGAAGTTCATGGGCAATGCGCAGGTAGAAATCCTGGTCAAGAGTATGGTGGTGGGTGGTAAAGGGGCGGGCTAAGGCACCCCCGGCTGATGGTTGGAGCACTGGCGTTTCCACCTCCAGAAATCCTCGCTGGTTGAGGAATTGCCGGATGGCGGTAATAACCTGGCTACGCACCCGAAAGGTCTCTTTAGTCTCAGGGTTGCTGATTAGGTCCAGATAGCGTTGCCGGTATCGCTTGTCTACATCACTAAGCCCGTGCCACTTTTCGGGTAGGGGCTGAAGCGACTTAGCCAGCAGGGTGAAATCTTCTACCTCAATGGTCGGTTCTCCGGTCTTGGTCCTGAAGAGCTTACCGCTGACCCCGATAATATCACCGATATCTATATCCTTGAGCAGTTCCAGGTTCTGTTCACTGAGACGGTCTTTACGGAAACATGCCTGTATCTTCTCTGAGCTGTCACGGATGTCAAGGAATGATATTTTGCCCATAGGTCGGTTAGCCATGATACGCCCGGCAACGCTAACTACTGATGTCTCTACTTTGCCTGAGTCTTCTTGCTGCTTAAGTAGAGCTATAGCTTGCTGGGCAGTGTGGCTACGGTGATAGTCATAGGGGTAGGGATTAATGCCGCGGGCACGAATCCGGTCCAGCTTTTCCAATCGCTGTTGAACTACGAAGTCTAATCTGGGTGTCATCTCTATCCTGTTTCTAAAATGATACAGGTTATTATATGCTATCTTTGCCTTGTAGTAAATATAGAAGCGGTGAGGCTGTTCTAGAAGTAAATGTGAGCTGGACTTAGATAATCATTATCTAACTGTGGCGTTGCCAAAAGCCAGAGTGTTAAACCAGTGGCGGTGGTCACTCTTCGGCAGTGAGTGCTGCCAGTTGTTCCAGCACTGCCTCTAGAGCCTCCAGTGCTTCTCCGTATCCGGTCCAATCACCTGCCTGGAGGTATTGCTGAGCTTGGTTATAGTGCTGTTGAGCCTGGGCAATCAGGTCAGCTATGTCAGGGGCTACCGGCTCTTCTGGTTCTACTGGAGCCGTGGGTTCCCCGGGTTCCGTCGGTAGCGCTTCAGCACCAAAGATAGCGGTGATGCTTTCCTGCAAGGTGGGTTCCATAGCTATCTGGTCACCGGCAGCCACAATAACTCGCTTTAGCTGTGGTAGCCCTCCAGCCTCTGCCTCGAGGAAGACCGGCTCGACATACAGGATAGACTTACCTAAAGGAATTAGCAGCAGGTTGCCGCGGATAACCCGAGAACCACCGCGGCTCCACAGAGCAAGCTGCTCGGTGATGACGGTATCCTGCCCGATTCGGTTTTCAATCTGGCTGGGACCATACACCAGTCGCTCCTTGGGGAAAAGGTAGGCAAGCAGCTTCCCGTAGTTGTCTCCATCGCTGCGGGCAGCCAGCCAGCCGATGGTGTTATTCTTGTTTACCGGGGTGAAGGGCAGCATGAGCAGGAATTCCTCCTTCTCCTCATCAGGCAGGCGCATGATAACATAGTAGGGCTCCATAAGCTGTTCGGTGCCGGCATAGACCTCTCGGGGTACAGTCCACAGGTCTTCCTTGTTGTAGAATACCCGGGCATCGCGCATATGGTAGGTTTGGTATACCGACGCCTGGATATTGAACATGTCCTCGGGATAACGGATATTGGCTCGCAAGGAATCGGGCATCTGCTCGGCGGGGACGAAGAGGTTGGGGAAGATGGACTGGTAGGTCTGGATTAAAGCATCCTCAGGGTCAGCGATATAGAAGGTCACACTGCCATTGTAGGCATCAATAACTGCTTTAACGCTGTTGCGAATATAGTTTAGCCCATTCCCCAACGGCTCAGAATAGGGATAGCGGTCAGTGGTGGTATAGGCGTCCTGTATCCAGAATAGCCTTCCGTCCATTACCACCAGATAGGGGTCACTGTCCAGCTCCAAAAATGGTGCCAGGTGGTTCACCCTCTCCTTGATGTTCCGATAATAGAGCACCCGGCTCTCAGGGGTTAGTTCACCACTGATAAGGATATTAATGTCACCAAACTGCCAGGCATAGACCAATCGGCGGATGAAACTGCCCAGGCTAACCCCATCATTGCCCTGGTAGTAACCATAGACATTCTCTTCACCCATCGGATAGTCGAATTCCTGGGTATCGGTGTTCACAATTATGTAGTGATTCGTCTTTTCCCCGAAGTATATCTGAGGCCATTCTATATTGAAGTTACCAACGGGGGGTATATCCTTTACCAGCAATACCGGTAGTCCCTCAGTGCTGACCTCATTAACCGGGCTCAGGGCAACCCCGTAGCCATGGGTGAACTGCAGCCGCTGGTTGACCCAGGTCTGCGCCTGACCCGCCAGTTTCTCCGCAGATAATTCTCGTGCCGATAGCATAACCTGCCGGTACTCGCCGTCAATGGTATAGCGGTCGACATCGACATCATTAAAGTCATAGTAGAGTCGAATAGCCTGTATCTGGTTATAGGTGTCCTTTAGCGGGCGAGGGTCCCAGAGCCTTATGTTGCTGATGGTCACCTCGTTCTGGGCTATATCCTGGGGGCTTGGTGTCTCCTCGGCAGGAAAGGACTGCTCCTCAATCCGGTCCAGAGCGAAAGCCTCTCTGGTAAATTCGATATTATACTCGATGTAGGGCGTCTCTAGAGCCAGCTCGTTGGGCTGCACCTGAAAGCGCTGTATCAGGGTAGGGAAGATGCCCCCGATGATGATAGCAGCCGCTACCCATCCCCCGATGCCATAGATGAGCCAGCGAAAGTTGTGCCTTAATATGGAAACCACCACCAGCACCATACAGATGAGCACTACTGAAAAAAGAATCCACTGGGCTGGAAGCTTGGCATGCATATCAGCATAGCTGGCTCCGAAGACTACTCCCCGTGTGGAGAAGACCAGTTCCCAGATATCAAGTCGGTAACCCCAGGCGAAAGTGCCCAGAATAGCTATGACCAGTCCACCGACATGAGCTAACACCGGCAGGGCAAAGTCGAACTTGAGCCGCTGCGCCATATAGCTGAGAAGATATACCCCGGCGCTACCAATAAGGGTAACTATCAGTGCGCCCAGGAGCCAGCCTTGCAGTGGCTGAAGGAAGGGCAGTGAGAAGACATAGAAGCCAACCTCCTCGTGGAAAACGGGGTCGGTGATGCCAAAGGGCTGTCCATTGAAGAAACGAAGTATAGCCTCCCAATGGCTCTGGGCGACCAGACCGAATATTACACTGAGCATTGTTGTTACCAGGATAACGTTTAACCTGAGTATCGGCTGTAGCCGACGCACTATTTCCCAGGGCCAGAGATGTGCTTCCGTCTTGGGTGCCAGGCGTGTGGCTAGCACCAGGTTCCCTAAGAACAGAAGGCCAAAGATGATAGCCGCCACGAAGAAGACCAGCACCTTGGTCTTCAGGATAGTGGCATAGACACTACTATAACCCAGGCTGTCGAACCAGAGCCACTCAGTATAGACCCCCTTTAATACATTTATGAGGACAAACAGGATTATGACTCCAGCCACGATTAGGAATATCCTGGCGGTTGTCCATCGGCGCCGAGCAGATGGTGTCGGCTCCCTACCTTTCTTTTGAGGAAACCAGCGCTGCCATTGCTGCCATTGTCGGTAGAATGAATCTAATCTACTCATCTCAACCTCTCCCAACCATCACTGGCAGGGTCACGCTATATGATTTCCAGCTTACAGGTTATTGAAAGAACCTGGAGACAGTATAAATAAAAGGATAGCACATCCTATCGGTATCGGTCAATTCTGTGCTTGGTGATAGTATTCCAGTTGGTAATGCCGACCGGCGTGGCTATAGGGAAAACCTTTCACCTTATTTCCTCAGCGTATCCAGCCAGGCGGCTGACTTTACCTCTCGTTCCAGGAGGTATTTGAGATAGTCTTTCATTACCCCGTCTAACTCACGAGATAATTCCGGGTTCATTTTTAACTTGCCCGCCGTAGTATAGTCGCTACTCTGGAGTAGCCTTAACACCTTCAGGGCGTTAACCGATAGCGGGTAGGTCAAAGGCTGGGTCTGGCGGCAATTAGGGCACAGCATGCCACCAGCAGCAGAGCAGAACGAGTTGGTGATGGGTTCCAGGGTTGAGCGGCAGGAGACACAGTGCTGAAGCTGGGGTCGGTAGCCGACTTCGTTGAGGAGGTGGAGTTCAAAGTAACGCAAAACCAGTTCATTATCGCCAGCCTGGCATAAGCGGTGCATTGTTTCCAGCAGCAATTGGAACAAGGGGTAATTCTCAATCTGGTCGGCGGTAAACTGGTCAACCAGCTCAATGGCATAAAGGGCATGGGCAGTAAGCTCCAGGTCAGTTTTCAGCGGCAGGAAGCTGTTAATGGTCTGGCTGCCGGTTATGGTATCCAGGTTTCGCCCTCTAGCCAGCGAAACCTGGCTGTGGGTGAGAAGCTCAAGGTGTCCGGCGAGCTTGCTTCTGGGGCGTCTGACCCCCTTGGCTACGGCTTGAATCTTACCCAGGTAGGGGGTATAGAGGGTAAGGATTCTATCCGCCTCCCCCAGCTTGGTCTTCTTAATTACAATGGCTTCCGTCTGATAGGTTCGTGGCTTGGTCATTCTAATCCAAATTTACTTGGTAAACCTCCCGTCATCCTTTGCTGCTGAAAGTTTACCCACCTTTTTCTCAAGCCAGCCTATTTTCTCTACTTCTCGTTTATCAAATTCTGGTACATAAGGCTTAATGTCCAGCAGGGGAGTGCCGTCTACAATGTCTATATCCTGAATATGGAGTATGTTCCCTTCGACCTCTAGAAGACGCACTACGGAGATGCCGATGGGGTTCGGTCTACTCGGACCCCGCATGGCAAAGACGCCGCGTGCTTCGTTATCCATATATGGCTTGGCTTCTAGTGATGCCCCTTGGGATAAATGGAAGTGGTAGAGCAAAATAAGGTGGGGAAAGCCATCAACATCCTTTAAGCCGTCAGCATATTCCGGAAATACCTCAACCGTCCCGCAGATACCTTTAGCCCCTGGCGGTTGTATCGGTGTCCCTTTGGGTTCTCTGAACGGGGAATGAATAATTCCGATTGGCTTATATTTTATCTCATCCATGGTTAAATTATTTCGATTGACCTCTCCCCCTTTAATCTACCCCTGATAATCCCATTTTAATAATGATAGCTCAGTATGATAGGTGCGTGGCTTGGTCATTTTTAACTACTCTTGTTTAACATCCTCGTTTTTCTTGCTTTTCAACTTGCTTAAAGCTTCATTCGCATTGTCCCGAGCAAATTCATTTTTCTCCTTTTTTAGTGCCTGGGTGAGGGCTTCTACCGCTCTTGCATCACCTATCTGTCCCAGAACCATTGCTGCTTTCCCCCGAACACTGCTATTTTCATCCTCTAACAAAGCCTGTATGAAGGACTCTATCACCCTCTCATCTCTTATCTCCCCCAGGGTGTGTGCTGCACTCATTCGCACATACCAGTCTTCATCATCCCTCAACACACGGATGAGGGCTTCTACTGCTCTTGCATCCCTTGTCTGTTCCAGAGCATGTGTTGCAGCGAGGCGAATAAAGCGACTTTCATGGTTCAATGCCTGGATGGCTGGCTCCAGTCCCGGTGCTCCTAATGTTACTAGTTCATCCCACCTTTGCCTGGCAACCAGGTAGTCAAGCCTCTCAGCATCACCTCTAGGCTCCCAGTCCAGGTTTTCAAGAACTGTGGCTGCATTCCATCGGACGCTGCTATCTTCGTCCTTCAAAGTCTGAATGAGTGGTTCTACTGCCGCATCTCCCATCCTTTCCAGCGCGTTTATTACTGCCAATAGTGCATCATCCCGACAATCTTTATCCTTCAGAGCCTGAATGAGGGGTTCTACTGCTCTTGCATCCCCTATCTCTGCCAGAGCCTTGGCTGCTCTCGCTCGAACAACTATATCCTCACTGTTCAAGGCTTGAATTAGACCTTCCAGTGCTGGTTTTCCTATGTTTGCTAGAGCCTCTACTGCATCATATCGCACACGATGAAGTGAATGCTCTAGAGCCTGGGTGAGGGGTTCTACTGTCCTTGCGTCCCCTATCTTTACCAGAGCCTCTGATGCCGCCGTTCCAACATCGTCATATTCGTCCTTTAAGGCACCCATGAGCGGTTCTACCGCTGTTGCACCTCCTATCTGTTTAAGAGCTTCCGCTGCATGCAACCGAACTTCCCAGTGGTCATCCTTCAGAGCCCGGATGAGGGGTTCTACTGCTCTCGTGTCTCTTATGTCTCTAAGGGCGCGTGCTGCTTCCGAGCGAACCCCCCGGTATTCGTCCTTTAACGCCTGGATGAGGGGTTCTACCGCTGCTGTATCTGGTATTTTTCCCAGAGCCCATGCTGATACCATCCGAACATCGCTATTTTCATCTTTTAATGACCGGGTGAGGGGTTTTACTGCTGTTGCATCGCCGATATCTCCCAGAGCATCGGCGGCACCCAATCGAGCACTCTGCTCTCTCTTGTTCTCCAGCATTTTTATCAAGCCTTTAACATCTCCCTTAGCTTTCAGCCTTTCCACATCTGGGTTAACTAAATCCGACATGTCCATATCTAGTCTCCTTCTATATAGACCAACTCAAAGTTCACTTAATCCAAATTTACCTTATTCAAGTTGAACCTCTCCCCCCTTTATCCCCCTCTCCTTGAAAGGAAAAGGGGGAGGGATAGTTTTTGAAGGGGCGAAGCCCCTTCAATCTACCCCTGATAATCCCATTTTAATAATGATAGCCTAAGTATGATAGGTTTGCGGCTTGGACATTTTTTCTCGCTTTATCTAGTTTTACCAAGTAGTTTGGTCACTTATCTACCCAACTTCTACGCCCCTTAAGCTTGTCTATCCACGTCCTTGGTCTTAGCACTTCGTCGACCCTGGTCCCACCTATCTGTCGCAATGTCTGTCTAATATACTCGCAGACCTGCTTGTCGTCTTCTATTTTAAGACGCTGGATAAGTAGCTCTACTGCTTGTTCATCATGAGACTCCTCTAGTGCCTTAATCCACCGCGAGGCTATGTCCAACTGCTGAGTCTTGCTCTGGATCATGCTCACATTCCTACCTTGTAAAGCTGCACGTAGAGCCGATATCTCGCTGTTCACAATACTTCCTGCGCAACTCGGTAAGCGATAGCTCTGCTCAGCCAAGCCACTTTCTACTCTGCTAATCATGGATTCAGCATAATTTCGAGCCTCCGCCTCACGGCGGGCCTCCTCTGCACGACGTGCTTCAGCCTGCCGGCGAGCCTCGACTGCACGGCGAGCCTCTGCTTCTTGCGCTATACGCTCTGCCTCTTCCTGTCTCAACCCGCTGTAAGCGGCAATAGTTATTTTTTGCTCCTTGCCGGTGCCCTTATCA
>CAZTRJ010000044.1:2614-9574 GCA_964616615.1 uncultured Dehalococcoidales bacterium | reverse complement strand
AGAAAGATACTTGAAAACGGAGGGATAAAGGGGTGGGGGCACCACATAAAAACAAAGGGGATAGGGTTACCAAACAATAAGATGGGTGTTATCGACGAGGTAAAGCAAAGAACAGATATCGTTGAGGTTATCAGCCAGTATACCAAATTGAACAAGGCAGGACGAACCTTTGGAGGACTATGCCCCTTTCACTCTGAAAAGCGCCCTTCGTTCTTTGTCTATCCTGAACAGCAGAGCTGGCATTGCTTTGGCGCCTGTAATACCGGTGGCGATGTCTTTTCTTTTATTATGAAAAAACAGGGCATTGACTTCGGCGAAGCCCTGCGTCTCCTCGCCCAAAAGGCAGGGGTTAACATCCCATCAAGACTTGAGCCGGATACCGGAAAAGACGAGAGGGAAAGGTTATATCAAGTTACTGAGGCGGCTGCCCAATATTTCCATAATTTACTCCTTAACTCTCCGGCAGGGGAAAAGGCAAGAAGCTATTTAGCCAGCCGAGGCCTATCACCAGAAACTATAATCAACTTCCAGTTAGGCTTTAGTTTAGATAGCTGGGAAGCTCTAAAACAATATCTAGTGGAGAGAGGCTACACCGGGGACGAACTACTGAGCACAGGTTTAATAATTGAGACAGAAGCAGGCAAAACTCATGACCGATTTCGCCATCGGTTGATGTTTCCCATATCTGATATTAGAGGACACATTACCGGTTTCGGGGCCAGGGTGCTTGATGATTCGCTACCTAAATACATCAACTCGCCACAGACACCTCTCTTTGACAAGAGCAGTAGCCTTTATGGCATAAACCTTGCCTCGTCAGCTATCAGACAGCAAAATATGGCAGTAATTGTCGAGGGCTACATGGATGTTATCACCGCCCACCAGAATGGTTTCCACAATGTTGTTGCCTCTATGGGAACCGCACTTAATGAGAAGCAGGTCAGTACTCTAAAGAAGCTAACCAAAAATATGGCTCTGGCTCTTGATGCTGATGCCGCTGGTGAAGAGGCTATGCTACGGGGCGTTAGCTATGAAAATACCCTTGACTCCGAGGTAAAGGTCATCATCCTCCCTGAAAACAAAGACCCCGATGATGTCATTAAACAAGATGCTAAACTCTGGCAACAGCTAGTAGCAGAGGCTTTACCGGTGATTGATTATACCTTCAATATGGCTACCGCTGAACTTGACCTGACTACCGCCAGGGATAAGTCTCTAGCCGTAGATAAGCTTCTCCCCATCGTTGCTGAGATAAAGGATACCGTGCGCCAGGCACACTATTTACAAAAACTGGCCAGATTGGTCAAGGTCAGCGAGCGAAGCATAGAATCTGCCCTGAGAAAAATTAAACCTGGCCAGGGTAAACGCTGGGCTAAACAGCCAGGTCAAGAACCTGTGCCCCACACCCTGCAACCACTTCTCTCCAACCCTGTTGAGGAATACTGCCTTACCCTTATGCTCCAG
The DNA here is from genome assembly GCA_964616615.1 of uncultured Dehalococcoidales bacterium. Taxonomy (GTDB): domain Bacteria; phylum Chloroflexota; class Dehalococcoidia; order Dehalococcoidales; family DAOVUZ01; genus DAOVUZ01. Next base: position 8,110 of record CAZTRJ010000044.1, on the reverse strand, counting down.
CACCCAGAGCTTAAAAGCACGAGCGAGAGCCTCTTACCCGAATACTTCGAAAATAGTGAAAACCGTGAAATCTTTATCACCTGGCAGCAAGTCGGCGACCTGCCATCACTTAAGATAGAGCTTGATAGTGCCATCTGGGAGCATCTTGATTCGCTAATACACAGGAACTTACCCCCTGCCAGTGAAACCGAGCGTCAATATGCCTTTACCGACTGCATTCTACGGCTCAGGGAAAAGTTCCTCCGCAATCTGGAGATAAAGAAAGAAGCACTACTAGCCCTAGAAGCCGAATCAGGAGGCACTGCCGCCGAGCTAGCCAAGCTTCAGGAGCAGGGGATAGAAGTCAGTATTCAACTGGGAGAGGTTTTTGCTCAAAAGGGTCAGAAGAGTCAGGAGCAAAGGAGGTGAGGAATGAGCTTAAAGAATAATGATAACGAGGAATGGTTGTCACCCCAAAATCAGGATGATGAGGAATTGCCTCCAGATGAAAGGGCAAACGCTGAGTCTGAATCGGAAATACCAGATGATTTACCCAGCTCTTCTCCCGAACCTGAGGAGGAAATAGAGACTAAAGACATAATCGAGCCGAGTGAACTATGGCATGAGGCAAAGCCTCTCGAAATTGAGAAACCCGAACCCGATGCAGATTTAGACTTAGAAATACCGCTACAACAATTGGAAGAGCATGAGGTAGTAGATGACCCGGTCCGTATGTACCTCCATGAAATTGGTAGAGTGCACCTTCTCACCGCTGAAGATGAAAAGGTCCTCGCCAGGAAGATAGAGAAGGGTAGACGCATCAGTGAAATTAAACAACATTACCTACACCGATATGGAAGGTCGCCTTCGGTAACTGAAATAGTAGTTGCTATCCTCAAGGAGTTGGAACAGTCTTCACCCATCATCCATCTCCTCCAAGAACATCTCAATTTAACACCTGCTCCCAGCTTTGTTCAGACCATCTCCGATACCAAATTACAAGATAGCATCGATGGTGAGATAAACCAGCAACTAATCCAAGCTATCGCCGGTAAGATAAATAGGTCCATATCTAAAACAGAGGAGCTTCTCATTAATCTGTCACTAAATAGCAACCTGCTACCAGAGGAAGTCCTTAATGCTATCGGAGATAGCGTCTCTCTAGGTGACATTAAGAATCTGGTGACGAATATTACCTTCATTGATTCCATTCAGGTTTATGAAAAGCAACTGGAAGCATACTTGGAGAATACTGAGCAGGAGGCGGGAAAAGCAAAAAGACACCTCACCGAAGCCAACCTGCGTTTAGTAGTCAGCGTAGCTAAGAAACATATCGGACGAGGTATGTCGCTCCTTGACCTCATTCAGGAGGGGAATATCGGCTTAATCAGAGCCGTGGAGAAATTTGATTATCATAAGGGTTACAAATTCAGCACCTACGCCACCTGGTGGATTCGTCAAGCCATTACCCGAGCCATAGCTGACCAGGCTCGCACTATTCGTATCCCGGTTCACATGGTTGAGACCATTAATAAACTGCTAAGGGTAAGCCGCCGCCTTGCCCAGGAATATGGACGAGAACCTACCTTCAAGGAAATCGGTATCGAAATGGAAATGCCTCCAGAAAAGGTCAGAGAGATTGTCAAGGTATCGCAACTACCAATATCACTAGAGACACCTATGGGTGAGGAGGAAGACAGCCACCTAGGTGACTTTATCGAGGACCACAATGCTCTGCCCCCATCTGATGCCGCAACCAGGCGACTGTTGAAGGAGCAGATTGATGAGGTGCTATCCAGCTTTACTCCTCGTGAGCAGCGAGTGCTCCAGCTTAGATTTGGTCTTGAGGATGGACGAAGCCGAACCCTTGAGGAAGTGGGAAAGGAGTTCAATGTGACCCGGGAGCGAATCCGCCAGATTGAAGCCAAAGCCCTGCGTAAACTCCGCCACCCCAGCCGAAGCCGAAAATTGAAGGATTACCTGGAGTAACCGGACCTACTTAAACATCCCCATTAAATTCCGGGGTAATTTACCGCCAATACCCATCTTCATCAACTTCTGCATCCGACGAAACTGGTTAAGAAGCTGATTTACATCCTGTGGTTTCACCCCACTACCCCGAGCAATCCGACTCCGCCGGCTACCATCAATAATACCGGGATTATGCCTCTCCTCGGGGGTCATCGACAGAATGATAGACTCAACCCCCTTCAGCCGCTTGTCTTCAGTGCCCTCGGGCAGTCGCCCAGCTAACTGCGACGAACCAGGTAGCATCTCAACCAGTTGGGCTAAGGGTCCCATCTTCTTAACCTCCCCCAGCTGAACTAGAAAGTCGTCCAAATCAAAGCTGGCAGTTCGTGCCTTCTTGGTCAGCTCCTTAGCCCGCTTCTCATCAAACATCCCTTCAGCTTTCTCAACCAAGGTAAGCATATCACCCATACCCAGAATCCGTGATGCCAAACGGTCAGGATAAAAGGGTTCAAAGGCATCAACCTTCTCACCGATGCCGATGAACTTGATAGGCACGCCGCTAACCCAGCGAATAGAAAGAGCCGCCCCACCCCGGGCATCACCATCCATTTTAGTCAGGGCAAGTCCAGTCAGGTTCAGCCTGGAATGAAACTCCGTGGCTAACTGCACCGCATCCTGACCAGTCATAGCATCAACCACCAGTATTACCTCACACGGCTTTAGCTCCCTTTTGAGCTGAGCCAACTCTTCCATCAGCATCTCATCGATATGGAAACGACCAGCAGTATCAACTACAACCCAGGTAGCAGCCAACTCCTTAACCTTACTCAACGCATGAGCACAAATGTCCTTACTCTTAGCCTCAGGAGACTCACTATAAACTGGAATGTCAATCTGCTTACCCAGGGTAGCTAGCTGTTCTATAGCCGCCGGTCGGCGGTTATCGGCTGCCACCAGCAACGGGCGCTGCCCGGAATGCTTCAAATGAAGGGCTAACTTGGCAGCGGTGGTAGTCTTACCACAACCCTGCAACCCCACCAGCATGGCTACTGAAGGGGGTTGAGCCGATGGGGTCAGACGACTCTGCCCTCCACCCAGGATGGCAATAAGCTCATCATTGACAATCTTGATTATCTGCTGGGCGGGGTTCAGGCTCTCCAGCACCTCAGCACCAAGCGAACGCTCCCGCACCCTGGCATTAAAGTCCTTCACCACCCTGAAGTTTACATCTGCTTCCAGAAGGGCTAACCGCACCTGGCGCAGGGCATCATCTATATCCTTTTCCCCCAGCCTGCCCTTGCTACTCAGTCCCCGAAATACCTTGCCTAACTTATCGGTAAGAAATTCAAACATCTATCACCCCTCACCGGGGCTTATTCTAATTCGGGACTGCCCTAGCCGTCAAGCTTTAGTGGAGGGTGTTTAAGAGGGGCTTCGCCTCTCTGTTTGGTTTTCCTCTATAGCCATAGACTATTGACGGCTGTGGTAAAATATTATAGGGGTGAGGTTAGAGGGACTGAGAAAAATATAAGTTGAATATAAGTTGTATTGTTCTTGCTGGTGGCAAGGGCTTGCGCTTGGGGCATGACAAGGCTTTAGAGACTGTTGGCAATAGAAGCCTGCTTGAGTGGATAATATATAAGCTCGGCTTACTTGATAGTGATATTATTATAGTTACGGCTAGAGAGCAATCTTTTCCCCAGTTTACTGGTTACCCAAAGCTAAGAATAGTGACTGATACTTACCCCGGTAAAGGCCCATTGGGTGGTATCTATACTGGCTTAGCCGTGTCGGACTCATTCCATAACCTTGTTGTTGCCTGTGATATGCCCTTGTTGAACCAAGCCTTACTTCGTTATATGATACAGGTTTCGGCTGATTTTGATTTAGTAGTTCCTCGACTGGATGATATGGTTGAACCGCTTCATGCCATTTACTCCAGGGACTGCTTGGCTCACATAAGGGGTCTGCTCAAGGAGGGTAATCTAAGGGTTAGCGAACTTTTCCCTCTGGTCAGGGTAAGGTATGTGGAAGCTGAGGAGATTAACCGTTTTGACCCCAGGCACTTGAGCTTTTTCAATATTAATACTCAGGCTGATTTGGAGATGGCAAGGGAACTGGCAACAGGAGATATGAGCCGTGATAAGTGTTGAACAGGCTCTGGAGAAAATTCTTAGTTATGTAGATACTCTGGAAGCGGAACCCAGCCCAATTCTAAGCTGTCTGGGGCAGGTTCTGGCTGAGGATATATACTCCGGTATTGATATTCCCCCGCTGGACAATACTGCTATGGATGGCTATGCGCTCCGGTCAGGAGATACTCAGGGGGCTAGCCAGGAGTCGCCTCGGTTTCTGCGGGTTATTGATACTGTTGCTGCTGGTTCTATTTCCGAGTATGAGGTAGAGCCGGGCACAGCCATTCGCATTATGACCGGGGCACCGATACCCAAAGGTGCTGATTGCGTGGTCAGATTTGAGGATACCGACGAGACCCGGCGGAGGAAGTCTTCTACCGGTCATCAGCTCCCCGCTGAAATAGGTATTTTATGTGAAGCCAGTACTGGTCTGAATACTCGGCAGGCAGGCGAAGATATTACCACCGGGTCACTGGTATTACATAAAGGAGCGGTAATCAGGCCCTCAGAGGTTGGTGTTCTGGCTTCTCTGGGACATAGTATGGTGACGGTTATCCGCCGCCCGGTGGTGGCAATCTTAGCCACTGGAGATGAGGTGGTTGATATTAATCAACCCCTGCCTGTAGGTAAGATATATAATAGTAATACTTATAGCGTGGCGGCTCTGGTTACCCGCTACGGTGGTATACCCAGAATAGCGGGGATAGCTTTGGATAGTGAGGCTTCACTGGTGGAAGGGCTCCGCCGGGGTTCAGAAGCTGATATGTTGATAACTATTGGCGGTGTCTCGGCTGGGGACTACGATGTAGTCAAGGATGTTCTGGCTAAAGAGGGTGAAATTGCCTTCTGGACGGTTCGGATGAAGCCGGGGAAGCCTCTAGCCTTTGGTACCATCAGGGGGATGAGCGGGGAAGGTGTAGCCAGAAATATACCCCACCTTGGTTTACCGGGTAATCCGGTTAGCGCTATGGTTACCTTTGAGCTATTTGCTCGCCCGGCTATCCTCAAGATGATGGGTAAGAAGAATCTGGCTAAGCCGACTGTAGACGCCGTAATAGAAAATCATATGGTAAATAGTGACGGGCGCCGCCTCCTGGCTCGGGCTATAGTGGAAAAGCACGGCGGGCAATATTTTGCTCGGCTAACCGGTCCTCAGGGTTCGGGGATTCTAACCTCGATGACCTCAGCCAATGGGCTGGTGATTGTTCCTGAAGATAAGGCAGAGGTGAAGGCAGGAGACATAGTTCAGGTAATGATGCTGGATTGGAGTGAGGAATGGGGCTAATAAGAAAGCCCCACGGGAGAAACAGGCATTAGTAAACAATCTCATATCTGGCTAAGGAGGAAGGCTTGATATTTGACGCTTCGGAGTTTGTCTTTAAGGCACCATCGGCAATATCCAGAGTACGAC
>CAZTRJ010000044.1:0-2604 GCA_964616615.1 uncultured Dehalococcoidales bacterium | reverse complement strand
TTTTCGAGCCCCCGCCGGTGGTATCTCGGGCGCGGCGTGTCTTGATTAAACCCAGCGCCTCTTACCCGCTATCATACCCAGTAACTACCAGTCGGGATATACTATCGGTAATAATAGAAGGTATCAGGCAGGTCAGTGATGCCGATATTCTGCTGCTTGAGGGCACCCCCGGCGGGAGCCCAATCTACCCAATATATAAGGCGTTGGGTTACGACTTCCCGCGGGTATTGACGCTGGATGTAAAGGATTGTATCTGGGTGGAGGTAGATAATCCTCTATCTAAGCCACTGGCTGTCCCTACCTTCTGGGTGCCTAATGTTATCCTGTCAAGTGACTATTTGATAAGCGTGGCTCCGTTGAAGGTTTTCAATGGCAGAGGTAGCCTCAGCATAATGAACCTGCTCACTCTGCTGCCAAGCAGTAAATATGGTGATGGGGCACCGACTGGCTGGGGGGCTTTATATGGTCTGGGGATAGATAAGGTAATTGCTGACCTCTATTTTACTCTACCCTTTGACCTGGGGATTATAGAAGCTCGGCAGAAGTTTATCAGTCAGGATGACCCCACCCGGGGCGAGGTTGAGGAATATGGTAAGGTATTTGTTGGCGAGCCTTATAAAGTAGACCATGAAGCTTCAGAGGAGGCAGGAGTTCAGACAGAGTATCTTGACTTGATTAAGGAAGCCAAGGTGGAATTTGAGACTTGAAAATCTCATCTCCTCGAGAGTTACCATTATTATGGGCTAAAGCAGGTTGGTAACTAATACTTTATCCTAAATCCAGTGTAGCTTCCGCTATATCCTGACCAGTTGGTTACTACCTTTCCTACTTTAGCCGAAGGCGGTCCGACCTTGAGGTAGCTAATTAGCTGGTCCAAGTGCTCTCTTTCCCCTTCAGCCTTTACCTCCACGGTGTCCCCAGGCAAGTTGCGCACATAGCCGGTTATGCCCAGCTGCGTAGCTCGCGCGGAGACGAAGGCACGGAAGAAAACTCCTTGAACACGACCATATACTATTACCTGAACCGAGGCTAAGTCAGCCATTATCTATCACCTTATCTAGTGATGACTATAGCTGGAAACCATAACTCGGGTGGTAATGTGGCACTTCCCACTTTCACCAGCCAGACGATTAACACCACAGTGGCGGGGGCATAGACAGCACTCTTCCAGCATTGATTTGGCTTTGTCAACTTGGGTCTTTAGTTCCCCGGTGCGATAAAGCTGTTGATAAGCTGCTATCTGCCTTACTCCTCTACTTTCTCTTCCTTTCCTTTCTTCTTAACTACTTCCACAGCGGTTGAAGGTGGCAGGATGGTAACCGCCGATACTTTCTTGGCATCCTTTTTCGGTTTCTTTGGCTCTCTGTGTCGGTAATCTCGACGTCCCATGGTAACACCCCTATTTGATACTTCAGAGCTGGCGTTGCTAATTGAAGTTTAGCAAAATGGGGCTACGGTGTAAAGTTGGTTGGAAGTTGCTCTAGTGCTGAGCGGGCGGCTTCAGTTTCTGCCCTTTTCTTGCTTTTGCCTGACCCCCTGCCCAGCACAGTATCGCCTACCCTTACCTCAACGGTAAACCTCCGGTCATGGTCGGGTCCCGCTGCTTCCACCAGGTGGTAAACAGGTGTCTGGGCTTGCTTGATTTGGATAAGTTCCTGAAGCTGTGATTTATAATCGACTCCGCTACCGTAGCTGATGACCTTTTGCATCTCGGCATTAAATAACCTCAGGATAAAGTCAGTGGTGGTATCTAAACCCTGGTCGAGGAAAATAGCGGCGATAACTGCTTCTAGGGTGCCGGCTAGGTTAGTTGGTTTATGCCGTCCACCACTTGCCTCCTCTCCTCTTCCTAAATAGAGGTAGTCGCCGAGACCGATAGCTCTTGCCATGTGGGCCAGGGTATCCTGACGCACCAGGGCAGCACGGAGTTTGGTCATTTCCCCCTCAGTGAATTGGGGGGAGTCCCGATATAGCTTTTCAGCAACTACCAGGTCTAAAACAGCATCACCCAGGAATTCAAGCCTTTCATTAGAGTTTGGGGCAAAGTCAGGGTTCTCGTTAATATAAGAGCTGTGAACCAAAGCCTGTTCCAGCAGAGACAGGTCGTTAAATGAAATGCCTAGGACTTGCTGTAAAGTAGCTAAATCAGCCAAAGCTATCGCTTCCTTTCGCAAATAATCTAGCAGTTCAGCATAAATGGTCAGGACCGTCCTGTCAAATAGTTGTTAGAGGCTATTTGCTAACCTCACCCCTTAATCCCCCTCTCCATAAGAGGAAGATGTATTCTTTGCATGATGGGGGAAGATTATTTTTGAAGGGGCTTCGCCCCTTCAATCTACCCTTAATAAACGACCTCCCAACTCTGAAGTTATAGTTAAGGGAGTGTTAGAGGGGCGAAGCCCCTCTAAAGAAAATATCTTCCCCTTCCCCTTAATAAGGGGAAGGGGATAAAGGGGATAGGGTTGATAATCATTCTATTATTGCCATAGGTATAGCTACATGGTATAATTTTGGTGCGCTGGGGAATAGTCTAGCGGTAGGACAGCGGACTCTGAATCCGTCAGGGAAGGTTCGAATCCTTCTTCCCCAGCCAATCTGTTAATT
>CAZTRJ010000043.1:0-9615 GCA_964616615.1 uncultured Dehalococcoidales bacterium | reverse complement strand
GGTTCAAATCCTCTCACCCCGATTTCTATTTTGTTAATAAAGTTGGTTAATGCTCAACCTTGTCAATCTGATAATGTAACCTGCCTGCCGGTGCTTCTACCTCTACCACTTCTCCCTGACCTTGGCCGATAATAGCTTTACCTATGGGTGAAGCAGTGGAAATTTTGCCTCTGGCGGGGTCTACCTCCCTGGGATTGACCAGCATATAGCACAGTTTTTCACCAGAAACCAGGTCACACAGGACAACGCTATCACCAATACTTACCTTGAGCATTACATCTTGTTTCTCATCATTGATTACGGTCGCTGACTTTAGAGCTTCTTCCAGCTCTCTAATCCGCCCCGCTAAGTGCCCGCATTGTTCCCTAGCGGCATCTAGGGGTGCATTCTCACTGAAATCCTTATCGGCGGCGGCTCTACGCATTTCATCAATAGCTTGAAGACGCCTTTGCTTAAGAGTAGCTAACTCGGCTTCCAGCTCAACATACCCCTGCTGAGTTAAAGAGATAGTCTGTGGTAAATCTTGCTTGACCAAAGGCTGGAATTTGTTTTGCCTTTTCCTAGGTTTAAGGTGAGCGGCTAGATTAGTCTTACTCCACCCTTCCTTCTTGGCATAAACCAGGAAGGTTCGTATTAGCTCGAGTTTTTTGGTGTAGTTGGTATCCGATAATGATAACCGCTCGGCATAGTTAGCTACCTCGGGAGCAGTAAGTCCTGCCAGAGGCCGCTCCCAGCCATACCAGTGAACAAATCTATATACCTCCTGCTGGCTCGCCTCCTCTTCTTCAGGCGATAAAGAGGCAAGAAAACTCTTGGCTGCCTCACCCAAGATTAAGTTCTGGCTAGTATTTTCCACCCTAGTAACCCCCGTATATTGTAAACATTAACTACATACAGGTCAATCTACACCAGACCGAAAAGGAAACTTCACCACCTGTATAGCCTTAGCTGCCGTCCTGTATGCCATCAATCTTAATATTGCCTCACCATGCCAGTCAAAAGACAGGTCCTTAGCTTCAAGCAAAGCTTTATCAATGCCATTGGATTTTATTATGTCAAATAATTGGTCAATCTGTCGATCGCTCAGGTGCTCATAAGATTTTCGAGCCCAGTAGCCTATCTTCAACTCCCAGCCTAGCTTCCGCTTCCACTCTTGCTCATAGTTAACCAGCCCCTTAGCTGACAGGTCATCATTCTCCAGTGCTTGATGTAAATTGTTAGCTGCTATGTCAGCACACAGCAAACCGTAGTAGATGCCACCACCGGTGGTTGGCTTTACCTGCCCCGCCGCAGTTCCTATCACTACCAGTCGTTCACTATGGGTTCTGGCTAGCGGTTTCAGTGAAATCCCGCCGTAGCTCAGCTCAGCCTCAGCTGAACCTATTTTCCCCTGAGCCATCAGGGATGCCATTAGCTTTTTTAGATAAAGCTCTGGACTCTGGCGTGACAGTAGCCCTACCCGGGCTGTCCGCGGTGAGGTTGGCACCAGCCAGGCAAAGAAACCAGGGGCTATCTCTTGACCAAAGTAGACCTCTATCTCATCTACCCCAATCGTTTCTACCTCAGCCTGGGCTCCGATAACAAAATCACCAACCCTACCCAAACCCAGCTTCTGAGTCAGTCCTGAGCCAAAGCCAGTGGCAATAACTACCACCCTTGCCTCAAAGTTTAGCCTTTCTTGTTGATGAGTGGCTTCAACTCTAACCTTATCATCTCCAACCTCTATATTGTCAACCAGACTATTTAACACATATTCCGCTCCTGCACCCTGAGCCTGGCTGCCCATAGCTACATTAAAAGCCGCTCGGTCTATAATATATGCCTGGGTTTCCTCTCGACACAGCCTAAGGCACTCTCCTGAGGGCGAAAATAACCTGGCACCATTTACCTGTCTTAGAATAACACTATTATCAATGGCGAAAGAGTTAGCATACTCCCGACCAATAATGCCGGTGCAGCAAACCGGCTCCCCCAGTGTTTTCTTCTGCTCCAGCACTACTACCCCATACCCTGACTCAGCCAGCTTATACGCCACATAGCTGCCTGCTGGTCCACCACCGATAACTGCTACATCATATCGTTTCAATCTCTACCCCAGAAAAATAACCTAATATCGCCTTACCAGATATCTATCTCCTAATTCAGAGCGGGTGCGGAGAAACCTTATCAGGTTATCGCGGGTAATTAGCCCGATAACACTACCCTCACTTACTACCGGCATCTGGTTTATATCATTCTCATCCATCTCCTCCAGTATGCTTAGCGCATCCTGGTCAGGGTGGGCTACTTTTATCTTGTCAACCGGGGTCATTATCTCTTGCACCTGAGTAACATCCCAATTCTGACGAGGGACAGCTTTGATATTATTTAATGTCAAAATCCCCTTTAACCCGTCTTCATCAGCTGCCAGGAAAAAGTAGCACCCGCTGGTAAAGACATACTCCTGAGCCATCTGATTAATGGTGACATTTAATGGAATTGTGGGGCAGTCAGAGGTCATTACCTGTGAAGCGCTAATCCCGCGGAGGGCTTCACGCCATTGAGCCTCATGGTAACTGGATGAGGCAGTATTTCTCAGGAACCAGCCGATAAAGACTAGCCACAGACCAGAAAACCACCCACCACGTAGAAGGAACATTATTGAAATGCCACCCAGAATGAACAGGTAGCCTACGCCCTGCCCCACCTGTGTGGCAATTTTGGTAGAGAGCTTATAGTTGCCGGTAAATCGCCACAGGATGGAACGGAATACACGCCCGCCATCTAAAGGGAAGCCCGGAATCAGGTTGAATACAGCCAGTACCACATTTACCTGAGCCAGCCAACGAGCCATAGCCCCTATAGGCTCACTTATACCCTGACTGAACAGCCAGAGGAGTCCAAACAAGCCGCCCAGCACCAGGCTACAAGCCGGACCGGCGGCTGCCATTTTTAGCTCAGCGTTTGCCCTCGTTGCCTCCTTGGTTATTTGGGCGATACCACCAAAGATAAAAAGGGTAATGCTTTTTACCGGGATGCCATTAGTCCTGGCAACAAGGCTGTGAGCCAGCTCATGGGCTACCACGGAGGCAAAGAATAGTAAACTGGAGACTATGCCTATAACCCAGTAAGCTAACGGAGTCCAGCCAGGGTAGTCAACGGGGAAGTAGTACCACGATAGCGACACAGTTATCAGAATAAATACTATGAACCAGGTGTAGTGCAGCCTGAACTGGATGCCAAAGACCTTGCCTAAATTAAATGCGCTACCCATTTTCACTAAGATACTTCTAGCTGTTGCAGAACCTCTTTGGCAACCGTAGCCGCTCGCTTTCCTGAGAGGAGCATACCACCGAAGATAGGACCCATCCTGGGGGTACCGCAAACAGCATTAGCTGCCATGCCCGCCACAATCAAGCCGGGATAGACTTCTCTGGTGTTCTCCATTATCTTCCCTTCCGCCACTTCAGCCCACATCGACCTCTCCCCCATTATTCCGCCTCCCTCTGTTCTTAGCCTGCCACCAAGTTTATTTACCACTATGTGGCAGATTTCACTGGCATGGCCAGTAGCATCTATTACTACCTTGGAGCGTATGGATAGAGGGTCCACATGCAGTTTAGCCAGAGTAACCGCACTCCAATTCAACACCAAGCCAGTTATCCTGTCATTTTCCCTAATCATAACATCCTCAATGCTCACCAGATTAAAGAGCTTGGCTCCTGCCTGGATAGCCTTAAGGCAGATAGCTGAGGATGCCTCCACAGAATCAGCGGTATAGTAGCCTGTTTCATACTCTCTAGTTCTAACATTAAATTCGTCCAGTATCGCCTTGGCTGCCTCCTGCACCACGATAGTATTGAACATCATTCCCCCACCGGGCATACCACCGCCAGGACGCAGACTTCTCTCAAAAATGACTGTTTTAATTCCCTCTTTTGCCAGATAGTAAGCCGCAGTCATACCGGCTGGGCCGGCACCACCGATGGCTACCTCAACATCCATTGCCTTCTGGAAGTCTTTCATAAAGCTTTCGATTATGGCTCGGGATATGGTTATATCATCAAGTTGCATCTATTTCTCCATTTTCATTACATTAGCACCTTACTGCCTTAACCCCTAGAAATTTTTCCACTAGTGCCATGGCACAATACTGCCCACACATACTACAGGCTGACCCGGCAGAATTATGTTTACTATGAAATTGCCGAGACCGTTCAGGGTCTAAGGACAGTCTGGCTTGCTCTTTCCAGTCAAGCTTCTTCCGTGCCGTGGACATATCCAAGTCCCACTGGCTGGCACCCTTTACTCCTTTAGCTATATCACCGGCATGAGCCGCAATACGGGAGGCTATCACCCCCTGCCTCACATCCTCAGGGTCAGGTAGCGAGAGGTGCTCTGCTGGCGTGACATAGCATAGAAAATCGGTGCCAGCGGCGGCGGCAATAGCCCCACCGATAGCTCCGGTGATATGGTCGTAGCCAGCACCAACATCGGTCACCAGTGGACCCAGCACATAGAAAGGAGCTCCCTTGCAGATAGCCTTTTGTAGGTGAACATTAGCCTCAATTTGATTCAGGGGCAGATGTCCCGGACCCTCCACCATTACTTGAACCCCAGCCTGCTGAGCTCGGTTTACCAGCTCCCCTAAAGTGAGCAACTCCTGCACTTGAGCCCGGTCGGTAGCATCAGCCAGGCTACCGGGGCGCATCCCATCGCCGAGACTCAGCGTCACATCAAACTCACCAGCTATTTCCAGCAAGCGGTCATACTGCTCATAAAGGGGGTTTTCGCGCTCATTATGGAGCATCCAGCCTATCAGGAAAGTACCCCCACGAGATACAACATCAGCTACCCTTCCCTGCTGCTTAAGTTGAGCAATGGCTGACTGGGTTACGCCACAATGCACCGTTATGAAATCAACGCCCTCCCTGGCGTGTTGTTCAATCACGGCAAACAGGTCATCAATGGTCATTTTTACTATAGCACCATGTCTATCTATCGCCTCAATCCCGGCCTGGTAAATGGGCACGGTTCCTACCGGTAATGAGCTAGAGGCGATAATAGCCCGACGAATAGCCGATATATCACCACCGGTTGATAAATCCATAACAGCATCTGCTCCTCCATCAATAGCCACCCGCAGCTTTTCCAGCTCAGTATCAATATCGCCAAAGTCGGAGGAGGTTCCAATATTGGCATTAACCTTGGTGCGTAGCCCGCGGCCTATCCCACAAGGAGCAAGATTTATATGTTTGATATTAGCCGGAACTACTATCGTTCCTTCAGCCACGCCCTGCCGAACCAATTCAGCATCTACTCCCTCATGCTGAGCCACCGCCACCATTTGTGGCGAAGTATTACCTTCTCTTGCCAATTCCAATTGAGTCATACCCACCTCCCCCAAAAAACAAAACCAAGGGCTTCGGCTATCAATCTAAGACCCTTGGTCCAAGCTAGTGCCGCTTCCCTACGCTCGCATTACCGAGATCAGGTTTCCAGGGTTGGCATCAAACCGCCTCTCAGCCTTTTGAGCACCCCTAGCGGTTAACCTATTTAATTTATATGTAAAATATAGCACAGGCTTAGCTAAAATGCAAATGTATCTGCTTATGAGATTATCTATCTACCTCACCCTCTTAATCCCCCTCATGCAAAGCCTACATCTACCTCTTTTGGAGAGGGGGAGGGTTTTATTTTGAGGGGGGCTAACGCCCCTCTTTGACACCCCAGTTGCTTATCTATTTGTAGCAACAATGATATAATTATATATATATGGAAAAGCTTAACATCGGGGCTAAAAAATTAGGGTTATACCTTACCCCAGGTCAGCTCAAGCAGTTCCACATCTATTACCAGGAGCTAGTTGACTGGAACCAACGAGTGAACCTTACTGCCATAACTGACTATGAGGATGTGCAGATAAAGCATTTCCTTGATTCTCTGAGCGTCACCCTGGCGTGGCAGCAACCAATAGCTAATACCAGCTTTCGCCTTATTGATGTCGGCACCGGTGCTGGTATCCCGGGATTAGCCCTTAAGATTCTTTTCCCCGATATAAGATTGGTGCTGCTTGATTCCACCACTAAAAAGGCAGCCTTTTTACAGTATCTCAAAAATACACTGGGGCTGGATAATATTGAAATTGTAGTGGGTCGGGCTGAGGAAGTTGCCCACCAGGCTCAATACCGAGAGCAGTTTGACCTGGTGCTTTCTCGAGGTGTTGCCTCACTACCGACCCTGGTTGAATTGACCCTACCCTTTTGCACTATTGGCGGTAGCTTTATTGCTCAGAAAAAGGGGGCTATTGACCTGGAATTGAGCCAGGCAAATAAGGCGATTAGCCTGTTGGGTGGGAGCTTACGAGAGGTGAAAAAGATTGACCTGGAAGAGTTTACTGACGAGCGCCGGCTAATAATAATTGATAAGGTATCACCAACACCCCAGCAATATCCCCGCCGCCCCGGTATGCCAGCAAAGAGACCGATAATGTAATATGAAAATTATATTAATCACTTAGTGTTTTGAGTATGTATTCAAGCCTATCTAGCCCTGCCTCACACGCACTAATATAATCAGCCAAGACCGAATTACTCACGTCAATATACACGTCCCTGAACCACAGTGCGTATTCTGCGTTAAGCCTATGATTAGTGAAAATTGTCGAACCATGTTCACGCCAAGTCTTAAATTCTTCTTCAGGCCAAGCATCAGTAAATGTACGTACAGACTTAAATCCTTTCAGAACCTCAGTGCCTTCTATTACCAGAAGGCCTATATCTTCTCGAAGTTGTGTTCGTTGCTCTTTATCTTCACTTTTGGTTTCTAAATTGATGAGTCTCTCACGAGCTTCATTACGCTGCCGATATGGTGCTAATATCAAATTGATGATAAAGATTATGATGATTCCTGTTATTGCTCCAAGTATTACTCCCGCTATTGGGTATATTATAGATAGAAATTTACTACTGCCCTCAGGAGTATATATAACACCTAGAAAGGTGCCCAGTGCTACCATTACGGTTCCGATAATCCAGAAGAACCATGGGTTTTGACGTGGCGCATGCATAGTGTCAGCCATAGCTCGGCGAAATGAAGATTGGGATATTGGGTATCCTTGCATACCCCAATTCTATCACAACGTTTGTAAACTTCACATATCTATTCCCACCCACCACCCTTAGCGGAGTTTAAGAGGGGCGAAGCCCCTCTTTCTTTTCTTCCCCCTCTCCTTTGAAGGAGAGGGGGATAAAGAGGGTGAGGTAGACAAAGATAAAGATAGAGATTGCTTCGCCTTTGGCTCGCAATGACAGGGGGTTAGCTCGCAATGACATACCGGAAAGATGGGAGGGGGATAAAGGGGGTGAGGTAGACAAAGAAGTTGATAAACAATCTAAACAATAGTAGAATATATTTATGGAAAGTTATGGTTTTGCAGCAGAGTGAGGAGGAAGAGATGGAAACAGGAACTTGGAAGGTTAAGACCGGGCTAGCTCAGATGCTGAAAGGCGGGGTGATTATGGATGTAATCAACGCCGAGCAAGCCAAGATTGCCCAGGAGGCTGGCGCCTGTGCCGTGATGGCACTGGAGAGAGTCCCCGCCGATATTCGTTCTGCTGGTGGCGTGGCTCGGATGGCTGACCCAACCATTATTGAAGCCATTATGAAAACAGTTTCCATACCGGTAATGGCGAAGTGCCGCATCGGTCACTTTGTGGAGGCTCAAGCGCTGCAAGCCCTTGGCGTAGATTTTATAGATGAGTCTGAAGTGCTTACCCCTGCTGACGAAAGCCACCATATCTGGAAGCACGACTTTAAGGTTCCCTTTGTCTGTGGTTGCCGCGACCTGGGCGAAGCCCTGCGCCGTATCGGCGAAGGGGCAGCTATGATTAGAACTAAAGGTGAAGCTGGCACCGGTAATATTGTTGAAGCAGTGAGACACATGCGGGCAGTAATGGATGGCATCCATAAACTGGCAAACACACCTCAGGATGAGCTGATGGCACTGGCTAAGGAAATAGGAGCACCCTTTGAACTGGTAGCCGAGATACATAAGGCAGGGACACTACCAGTGGTCAATTTTGCCGCTGGCGGAGTAGCTACCCCCGCCGATGCCGCCTTGATGATGCAGCTAGGCGCCGAAGGTGTCTTCGTTGGCTCAGGTATATTTAAGTCCAGCAACCCCGAGGCTAGAGCCAAGGCTATTGTTAAAGCGACTACCCACTTTCAAGACCCCGAAATCATCGCTGAGGTCTCTAAAAACCTGGGCGAAGCCATGCCCGGGTTGGAGTTGAAGCAGATTCCTGCCGAAGAACTACTGGCACCCCGAGGATGGTAGCATGAAAATAGGTGTCCTTGCTTCGCAAGGAGCCTTTGCCGAGCATATAGCTATACTGCACCAACTGAAAGTGGAGGCTTTGCCCATCCGCCTGCCCCGAGAACTTGCTGGCTTGGATGGGCTAATCATTCCTGGCGGAGAAAGTAGCTCTATCAGCAAGTTAATGCTAGATTACAACCTGATGAATGAAGTAAGAAATCTAGCTGAGAATGGGCTACCGATACTGGGAACCTGCGCTGGTATGATACTGCTAGCCAGCGAGGTCTCAGACTTGGATGTAGAACCTCTGGGAGTGATGAACATAACAGTTAGACGCAATGCCTTTGGCAGGCAAATAGATAGTTTTGAGGCCGAGCTGTCAATGCCAGTGCTGGGAGAGAAGCCCTTCCCCGGTATATTCATTCGAGCCCCATTAATTGAGCAGGCAAATGGCGAAGTAGAAATACTAGCCAGGTTAAATAGTGACATCGGCGTCGCCGCCAGACAGGGGAAGCTATTAGCTTCTGCTTTTCACCCCGAGTTGACTGATGACCTGAGATTTCACCAGTATTTTATAGATATTGTGACCGGGAACCGCAAATTTGGATTAGAGTAAGCATAGTGGAGGGACTGTTGCAAAAGGTAATCACCGATGACCTTGACGCTTTGCTTGATGTTCTACCGCCAAATATTCGCCAGCCGTTATGTCAACAAAAGGATAGTCGTGAGCTTTTGGAAATAGTCCTCGACCTGGGTCGTCCCCCCGAAGCTCGCTTTCCCCAGCGGGAAGTAGCTCTCGACCCCAAAGAAGTCAGCGAGCAGGACATTGAGTATATAGTTTCCCGTATCAGTAGCTTCGGAGATGACAACCGTGCCGGGATTGAGCGCACCTTGCATCGTATCTCGGCTATCCGCAACCGCAAGGGGCGTATCGTTGGGCTTACCTGCCGTGTGGGCAGAGCCGTCTTCGGTACCATAAAAACTATTGAAGACCTCATTCAATCAGGCAGGAGTGTCCTGCTGTTAGGTCGCCCCGGGGTAGGCAAAACAACGATGCTGCGCGAGGTCGCCCGAGTGCTAGCTGACGACCTTAATAAGCGGGTTATCATTGTGGATACCTCAAATGAAATTGCCGGCGATGGTGATATTCCCCACCCTGCTATTGGGCGTGCGCGGCGGATGCAGGTAACCACCCCCACCAGGCAACACGCAGTAATGATTGAAGCTGTGGAAAACCACATGCCTGAGGTAATTGTTATTGATGAAATTGGCACTGAGCTTGAAGCTCAAGCGGCTCGAACCATTGCTGAGCGTGGGGT
>CAZTRJ010000042.1:0-9640 GCA_964616615.1 uncultured Dehalococcoidales bacterium | reverse complement strand
ATCAATGGATAGTATTAGTAGGCGTGGTACCGGCAGTGCTGGCAGTGCTGGTGCTGACTATATTCGTCCGGGAGCCGGGGAGAAAGCCTTCGCCGGCAATGACTGGTTACAGCGGAGCAGCTTCCACCGGTTATAGAGGCTTAACCAAAGGCTTTGATAATCGGTTCAAGCTATTTCTGGCTATTATGGCAGTGTTTACCCTGGGCAACTCCAGCGATTTCTTCGTCATACTGCGGGCACAGGACTTAGGCTCATCGGTTATCTGTGTAGTGCTAATGCTGGTTCTGTTCAATGCTGCCTATGCCGCTGTTTCGTTACCGGCGGGGATGCTGTCGGACCGGCTGGGGAGACGGCGGGTTATCACCCTGGGCTGGTTTATCTATGTCCTAGTCTACCTCGGATTTGCCCTGGCATCAGAGCTATGGCAGGTGTGGCTGCTCTTTGCCTGTTACGGAGTTTACTATGGCATCGTAGAAGGGGTAGCCCGGGCGTTTGTCGCCGATTTGGTAGTTGAGGAGAATAGAGGCACCGCCTACGGTCTGTATCATGGTGTAGTCGGTCTCACCCTTTTGCCCGCCAGCCTTATTGCCGGCTGGATGTGGCAGGCAGTAAGCCCCGCCGCCCCATTTTACTTCGGCGCCGCCCTCGCCTTCCTCGCCATGCTGGGGATTATGGGGCTGATTAGGGAATAGAAAACTTTTCAAATATGGAAAAAGCTTGATAAAGTGTTATAATAAGTAAACATAATATTGTGAGAAATAGGTGCTATATATCAGTTAATATTCTTTCTTGCAATTGCATTACCAGCTATAACAATAACAGTATTTGTTCTTGCTGTATCTCTTCTCGGTAGAGGTAGGGAAGCAGTAGCCACAGTTGAAAGAAGTAAAATAGCTGAGAGAATAAGATGACAGCAGAAATAGCAATATTGAATAAGGAAGCTGTTGCACTGGCCTCGGATAGCGCTGTAACGATTAGATTGTCTGGTGGTCAAAAAATATTTACTTCTGCCAATAAACTTTTCCCCTTATCAAACTACGAACCCGTTGGAATCATGGTCTATAACAGCGCTCATTTTATGGGTGTTCCTTGGGAGGTCATTGTCAAATTGTACCGAGACAAACTTGGAGAAAAAAGATTTAATACCTTAGAGGATTATTTCTCTGACTTTATTCTGTTCTTGGAGAAGGGAAACCCTCTGTTTCCGCTAGAAGTACAGAAGGACTTTCTGAGAAATTATGTTTCTGGCTACTTCACGATAATAGTAAAGGATATCGTCAAAGAGGTTCAGTCAACTATTAATAACAAAGGTTCTATTAGTGATAAGGAAATAGAAGACCTAGTGGCTAGTAGAGTAGCTACCCATAGTAAGCCTTGGCAAAAGGAAAAAGTAAAGTGTTCAATTTCAACAAGAAAAAGTAGGAGTATAATTAAAAGGTATGCCCAAATAATTGAAGAACAAGTAAAAGCCATTTTTAAACAATTACCTATAACTCAAGATACTCTTGATAAATTAATGAATATAGCAGTAAATCTATATGTAAAGGGAACAGACCGTGAAGGTAATTCTGGGGTGGTAATTGCTGGGTTTGGAGATAAAGACTATTTTCCAGCGATAAAACAAATGGTTATTGACGGAATTATTGATAGCAAATTAAAATACATGGAAGAATTGAGTAGTAGAATAAGTCGTAGCCGAAGAGGCTTAATTTCCCCTTTTGCTCAAAGAGAAATGGTAGCGAGGTTTATGGAAGGAATTGACCCTAATTATAAAGAGATAGAAGAAGGTTATATAGCTGAACTTTGCAAACAGTTTGCTAGTAAGGTTTCTGACAATATGCCTGGATTTAGCGATAAACAGAAGATACGGCTCAAAAGGCAATTACATAAAATTGGTGTAGCTTTATCGGAGGACTTTATAAGCAAAAGAGAGAACCTGGTCAGGCAAAAATTTGTTAATCCTATTACAATGGTTGTATCATTTCTGCCTAAAAATGAATTAGCAAGTATGGCTGAGGCTCTAGTACACCTAACCTCACTGAAAAGAAGATTTACTATGGAAGCTGAAACAGTAGCCGAACCAATTGATGTTGCTATAATTTCAAAGGGGGAGGGATTTATATGGATTAGGAAAAAACAATATTTTCCGGCGGAACTTAATCCTCAGTATGTTGCAAAACAAAGGAAAGGATGACCAAATGGAAACGGCAGATAAAAATAAACAAGTATATCGCTCAATGACGGAGTTTAATAAGAAGTTTTTGTCGGGGACCGATGTAGAAAAATCGATAGAAAGTCCCGAAGAAGCTAGGGATTTAGGTATTAGTATGGCGAGAGACTCCATCAGCAAAATCAGAATTAAGCTTAAGAAATAAATAATAACTTTTCTTAAGCTTAATTTTCCCCCACTATTAATTCAAAAACTAGTTATTCTATATTCTAAATGATAATTGCTGAATAAATTCTCAATCTTTACCGACATCTTATCCCAGCACCACATTATCTATCAGTCTGGTGCTGCCGATTTTTACTGCCAGTGAGACCAGAGCCGGGGGTTTGACCACATCCAGCTCGTCCAGGGTCTCAGCGTCGGCGATGCTGACATAGTCAATCTCTGCCAGTGGCTGTTTTTGAATAAGCTCTGTCATCTGCTGGCGGATGGCTTGAGCATCTTTCTCACCCTGCGACCATAATTGTTGAGCCAGAGTAAGTGCCTGATAGAGAACTAATGCCGCCTGACGCTGCTCAGGGTTAAGGTAGGTATTACGACTGCTCATCGCCAGACCATCAGGCTCACGCACCGTGGGCAGGGTAACTATTTCCAGGTTCATATTCAGGTCGGCTACCATCTTCCTGATAACTATTGCCTGCTGGGCATCCTTCTGCCCGAAGTAGGCTATGGTGGGCTGTATAATATTGAATAGCTTGGCACAGACAGTGGTAACCCCCCGAAAGTGACCGGGGCGGGAAGCCCCCTCCAGTCGTTCCGTCACCTTAGTAACCTCAACCCATCTATTGAACGGCGGCGGATACATCTCGGCTACTGAGGGCATAAAGACGATGTCAGCCTGTTCCTTTTCCAGCAAAGCCAGGTCACGCTGGGGGTCACGGGGATAGCTACTGAAGTCCTCCTGGGGACCAAACTGGGTGGGATTAACGAATATGCTGACAACTACCGAGGGGTTTTCCGCTCTGGCTCGTCTGACCAGAGACAGGTGTCCTTCATGAAAATAGCCCATAGTGGGCACAAAGCCTACCGGTTCGGCGAGCTGGCGCCTTAGCCCTATCATATCATCTATCTTTTCAACAACTTTCATAACCTTCCCCACAGGTGTCATAACCAAAGAGGGCTGCAATATGTCCGCAACTACTGACGGTGCCCTCCACATGTCTGGCAATATGATTAGCCTATCCTGACTTGAGGCGTAGTTTCCTATCTATTCGGGGTTTACCTCTCCGGTACTTATCAACATATTTGGCGAAATCCCAGGTATTAAAGAATGTCTCTGCCGCTTCCCTGCCGGATTGATACAGTGCTTCACTCTTCTCCCTAGAAATATCAAATTCGGTTGTCCCGACGCCTAAAGTTGGTATTGGTATGGTGCGGGTAAACTGCTCGTCTTTGATGTAGCGCGCATCGTGAGCTTCCATCATCGTTGAGAACAAGGCACTAAGCAGGCTGATTGGCCCCCGCACCTGGTGAGGAATTTCATGTTCCTCTTCAGGCTCAACGAGCTTGAAACCGAAGGTAGGCCACTCAAGCACCTCTCCCTCGGTATCAAATAACCATACCGGGAAATTGCTCAATATACCGCCGTCTACGATATAGCTTACCAGGTTTGTCTTGGTGTTCTGAAGCTTAACCGGTTCGTAGAAAAAAGGGATGCTCATGCTCATCCTTACCGCGGCAGCCACATTGAGATTTTCAGGGCGAACACCAAACTCAGCTATATCCTGGGGCAACACCAGCAATCGGCCACGGGAGATATCTGAGGCAATTACTCTGAGTTTGAAACGATATTGCTCATTATCCTTGTAGTCTGGCATGATGAGGTCGCTGAAAGTCTCAACATTCTTCTCACGGAGTAATCCTCTAATCCAGGTTTCAAAGAACTTGCCTTCGTAAATGCCCTTTTCAAGAATCAGACTGGCTAGTGGTCCACCTAAGGGCACTCTATCGAGGGGACTGGCGTCCTTAAATCTATTATAGTCCAGTTCTTCTATTATCTCCCTCATCTCAGCGGCACTATAGCCCGCAGCCAGTAGTGCCGCCACAATAGCTCCAGCGGATGTGCCCGCTATATTTGCCCATTGGTAACCCTTCTCCTCAGCGACGGCAACGGCACCAACGAGGCCTATCCCTTTGACGCCCCCACCCTCGAACACCACGTCAGCCATCAAGTTGTCCCTTATCTTCATCGCCCCCCTCGTCTATTAATGGTTTAAGACACAATTTGATATGTATTCCAATTTCTATACTGATTTCAGTGATTGTCAACGAAGTAATCTAAATGTTCATAGCAGTTTATATTCATGGGGGTATAACTGAGCGCACTCATACTGAGAATGGTCATAGAAAGGCTCGGCTGGTATCTAGCCTTATGTTTGGTGGCACTATGATTCAAGCTTACTTCGGTCGAAGTGAATGATAACGTCGTGCAGACTATCTTTGATTTCCGGCCCGCTCTCGATAGTGGGCAGAATAAAGCCGCTCTTATCACCGGCGCTGCCAAAGGCAACCTTCAGTTTAACCTCAATGTCTTTGACATCTAATCCGCTTATATTATTGCGTAGCTGGTCAGTCAGATTGGATATCATCCCCGCCACGGTATCAGCAGTTAGAAAAGGTGTGCGGCCACTTTCTTTAAGCACAGTATTACTAGTTGCCAGTTGCGATTCTAAACGTTGAAGTTGGGTCTGTAGATCCTGCATGGTTCTCTCGGTCTCTAGTCGAGCCCTATTTGCAGCTTCTTTCTCTTCTCGCGCACCCTTGATTTCCGCCTGTGCCTTGAGAGAAAGCTTCCGGTACTTTTCCAAGTCCTTTTTAACCGGCTCGATACTATCTGCCAGACGGCGATTCTCCGCCACCATAGTATCTAACTGCGCTGCTATCTGCTCATTTTTCTGATTGAGTGCCTCAGCCTTTTTTATTACTTCCTCGCTTAGTGGCATTAAAGCCTCGACCTGCTCACTGCTGAATTCAAACCCCATTTCGGTAGCACAGCCCTGGGGGTCAGCAAACAGTCGGTTTCTGAAGTCCTCACTGGTGATTGCCTTGCCTACCAGTTCCTGCAACTGTTCTCTGGTGGGACCTGGGGCTTTCCCTAAAGTGTCTACGAGTTCGGTGAATCTCTCGGGGCCCACCTGTGACACTTCGAGAATCTGTTTCAGGTTGTTAAATCCCCCTAACTCGGCTCGCTTATCTAGGATGTTCTTGGCAACCTGTAAGCCCACATCCCTTTCCCCAGGTATCTCGACGGCACTTGCTATTTCGTCAGCTGTCTTGGCAGTATTTAGAAAATCTAGTGTCTTTTTGGCTGCTGCTGGTTCCACATCCTCTGGCCTGAGATAAACCTTTTTCCCGGCGGTATCGCTGGACTCCTGTGGCAGTTTTCTCAATGCCTTTACCTCTCCCTCGAGATCGCGTTCTTCGTTATCAGCCACCCTTGGTTTGTCCACGGTGCCGGTAGTACGCTTTACGGATTGTTTCTTTATCCCTTTACCAATTTTACTGCTGGCAACCGGCGATGTTTTCTCATTTCCTGAGTCTATTTTATCTGGCAACTTTTTTCTCCTCTATCTCATCAGCCAGGACCAACTCCCGGACAATTCTACCATCAGAATCAGTTACACTTACTAGCCAACGCTTCTTATCAGGAACATAGCTTGGCTTAATATCCAATCCTCCCAATACCTTCTCTAGTTTAGTAACATCAGGATATTTATGTACTTCATCAATAATGTCTATGGGATTACGTTTTGGCCCTGCTGGCGTGACTGCTGGCGTGACTGCTGACGGCGTCGCTTCACCTACCGGACCAACAAAGCTGACTCGTAAGGTAGACAATACATCCGGTTCAATTCCTCCACGGCGAATATCCTGTGCCGATATAGGCTGAATTGTCATGCGGCCTTTTGCGTCTGAACTGACTGCCACTTTAAGCTCCATCTCAGCATTACTGAGAACCATACGGGCAGGCAGCTCCAGCCCAGCGACCAACGCCTCCTGAGCTTCAGAAAGCGACTCCCCTGCAGATTTCAAAAAAGCGCCAAGGTCAATCTCACTGGATGATGATTTATCAGCCATTATCCTGACTCCTGTTATCGCTTATTCAGTTGTCTCGGTACGGCGAGCTGGCTCAATTCGCAGTGGCACCGGGACCGGCACCAAGGTTGCAGTCAACTTGGAAGCTACTTTTACATCGCGGTTCAGCTTGCGCTCCATACGGATACTGCTAGTATTGGCAAAAAGAGTTCTACGTCCCTTTTGCTCCTCTGTACCTGTCTCACTTTCTTCAATCTTCAAATCCATGGCTACTTCGACCGTTGCCTGTGAGAACTGATAGAAAGCTGGCAGCATTCCAAGTTCAAGCAGGGATACCTCCTGTGGCTCGCCATTCTTGTAGGTGATATTACCTTTCTCATCAATGGTTTCCGTAATATTGCGAATAATATTAATCCTGGTATTAGCGAGTTCGGTTAACATTTCCGCAGACGCCCTGTCCAGGCTCAGTTGGGCGTCAGCAATTCCTTCTGCCACCATACGCACTAGGTCAGCAAATGAAGTAGAAGATACTTCATGTACTGGTATATCGGCGGCTACAACCGGAGGCCGAAAAGCCCGTAAATCATTGGGTTTTCGTTTCGCATAGTATGCCATTTATACCCTCCCCTTCAGCTATAGAATGCAATCCTAACACCCCACCCTGCTTGGGTCAGGATATTAGCTCTGCACACTCTCCTACGAGAACCTGTATACTCGCTAGCTCTGCCATGCTACTGCCGTTTTCTTGGGCAGATTATTCGTTCTCAGGTGTTTCCTTGGAAGGCCGATTGTCTACCACTGTTACTTCAGGAGCAATGCGCTCTGGAGGTGGCACCGGCACCATTTTAGTTACGAGGTGGCTGGTGCCATGCACCTCCTTACCAAATTTACGATTGTGTGTAGCCTCGACACTGATTGACGCGCTCCAGCAGGCGAACCCAACTTTGGCCTTGACCCCAACTTTGATGTTGGTCTCCCTTGATGAGGTGGTCTTGATGTCCATGGTGACATCAATCGTCGCTTCCGAGAACTGGTAGAAGGTTGGCATCAGACCAATCTGAAGCAGCGAGACCGTAACCGGAGCTGCATTGGTAAATGTAACTGTGCCATCCTCAGCGATGGTCTGCGTCACACCCAGCACCAGGTCAACCGTGGTATCGGCGAGCAGCTTGGACGTCTCAACGGAATTCTCATCCAGCGCCCTCTGCGCCTCGGCTATACCGAGCCCAAGTTTCATCACCATTTCGGGAAGTGGTACCGCCAGAAGTTCTTGTCCTACACCAGCTATTGTTTTTCCCTCCTTTTTATTATTAGTTATTGTTATATAACTTGCCTGATATTAAAATCACCCGGCTCCACTGCCAGAATTTTTTAATGAATCAGCTAATTGCGATAACCGGTTAACATCAACGGTAACCGGCCCTATTGAAGCGATATTATGATTGCCCCGTAGTGTAAGGTAGCTCGTAAACGGCAGGGTCACCAGCATTTTCCAACCGGGTAGACGAAGCACTACTTCACCATTCATGCTTTTTACCAGCACATCTGGTGAAATGCCACGCCCTGTTATCAGATACATGCCACGCCCTGGAACCGCCACATTTATCTTGGCACCAAGGGTAGAGGCTATCGGTGAGTTACCAATCCTACTATTTTCTATCAAGGGTCTCATCCTTAAAATCCAGTAGTGAGCACTGTAGCTATTTGATATACTTTTGTCAAGCTTTTGCGGGCTCTATTATGGATTTTATGGGAAAACAAGTCTATTTATTTAGCTCAGCCAGTATGCTTTCATCCATAGAGAAGCTTTGCTTAGCAGTAGGGAAGCTGCCTGCTTTTACCTCCTTATAATATTCGGTAATAGCGTTTGACATAATATCAGTAAGTTTTGAATACTGCTTGGCATGCTTGGGGACAAAGTCGGTAAACGAGCCTAGAATATCGCTTATAACCTGAACCTGACCATCGCAACCGATGCCGGCACCGATGCCGATAGTCGGGATGCTTATCTTTTGGGTAATAAGAGTAGCCAGTGGGCTGGGGACAGTCTCCAGGACAATGGCAAAAGCTCCAGCCTCTTCCAGAGCCAGGGCATCTTTAAGCAGCTTATTTGCTGCCTCTGGAGTTTTCCCCTGCACCTTATAGCCTCCCAGTTGATTAATTGACTGGGGAGTAAGTCCAATATGCCCCAGAACCGGGATACCACAGTCCACGATTCTACTTACCTTTTCAGCTACAGTTACGCCACCTTCTAGCTTAACCGCCTGGGCACCTCCGTCTTGAATAAAGCGGGCGGCATTTTTAAGAGCATCGGATATACTGATGTGGTAGGTCATAAAGGGCATATCGCCAATTACCATCGCCTGTTTGGCGCCTCTAACCACTGCCCGGGTATGGTGCAGCATCTCCTCCATAGTTACTGGTATGGTCGATTCATAACCAAGGACAACCATACCCAGGCTATCTCCAACCAGAATTAGTGGTATGCCCACCTCATCAATTATCTTGGCTGTGGTGTAGTCATAGGCGGTGAGCATGGTGATTTTCTCACCCCTTGGCTTCATTTCTTTTATCTGGTCTATAGTTACGCGCATTTGTCTTCTCCCCAAAGGGATATAGCCTCAACCATTGGTTTGGTTTCAATGATAGCGTTCTCGGCATCAACGCATACCAGTTTGGGACACAAGTTACGGATTTCACTCTCCTCAACATAGCGGTAGGAGAGGATAATAATAATGTCTCCTTCAGTCGCTAATCTGGCGGCAGCCCCGTTTATGCCGATTTCGCCACTTTCCGCCCCGATAGCATAGGTGGTAAAGCGAGCACCATTATTAAGATTTAGCACCTGCACCTGCTCATAGGGGAGGATGTCAGCTTCTTCCATCAGCTTGTTATCGATGCTAATACTGCCCTCGTAGTCGATAGTGGCTCTGGTAACGCAGGCTCGATGGATTTTACTTTTAAGCATTATTCTCACTAGACTTTCCCCCTTAATTGATTTTTGTTCAGACAGCTTGTTTTAATCAGATTGTTTATTAACCTTACCCCTTTAATTCTTCTTTAGTAACCCTATCCCCTTTGTTCCCTTCCCCTTATTAAGGGGAAGGGGAGTTAGTTATATAAGAGAGGCTTCACCTCTCTTGGACTCTCCTTAATGTTTACTCCTTTCAAGTGGTGAAGGGGAAGATAATTACGATATGAATGTATCTTCCTATCATGGGGCGTCGCCCCTCCTAAACTCCCCTTTCCTCCTTCTCCAAGTAGGGAGGAGGAGACTCTAGAGAGGGGCGACGCCCCTCTCTTACCTACACTCCCCCTTCCCTTATTAAGGGAGGGGGGTCAGGGGGATAGGTTGGTAAACGACTTGTTTTAATA
>CAZTRJ010000041.1:0-9834 GCA_964616615.1 uncultured Dehalococcoidales bacterium | reverse complement strand
GGCAGCGGGAGCAAAGGGTGTTAATAAACAATCCCCTTTGAGGGGAGTTCGTTTTGGGGGAAGGTTGAAGGGGCGGAGCCCCTTCAAAAATAACTCTTCCCTCTCCCCTTATGAAGGGGAGAGGGATAAAGGGTGAGGGGTTGGTAAGGAATCTCCTTTGAAGGAGAGGGGGATTAAGGGGGTGAGGTTGATAAAAAACTTATTTGAGGGCTTGGCTCGGGCTGTGCTATGATGATGGGCACAGCGGCAGTATGGAGATAAATGTTTTAATTGACGAAGGTCTGGAGGAATGTCTTGATGAAAGCTGGCTACAGCGCGTAGCCGAGCAGGTTCTGATGGCTCAGGAGGCTGGCGCCGGTGTGGAAATGGGTCTGGTTATTGCTACCCAGGAGCGGGTGCGGCAGCTAAATCAAAGCTACCGGGGAAAGGATGAGCCTACTGATGTGCTCGCTTTTTCCGCTATGGAAGAAATTGGACCAGATTTTCCTCCTTTTGTTCAACCTCCTGATGGTGTTCTCCACCTTGGTGAGGTGATTATTTCCTACCCTCAGGCAGTTACGCAGGCTGAGGAGCACCAGCACTCGGTAAAAAGGGAGATAGCTATTCTTATTATTCATGGTGTGCTTCATCTCCTCGGATATGAGCACGATAAGCCTGAGCTGGAGCGCCAGATGATGACCAGAGAAGCAGAAATCCTGAGTTTTATTGAAGGAGAGTTGAAATGAAGGTGCTTGGTATCGCCGGTAGTCCGCGGCTGGGTGGTAATACCGACCTTCTGCTGGCTGAGGTTTTAAAAGGTGCCGCCAGCAGAGGGGCTGTGGTCAAAACCATTATCCTTAACGACCTTGAGATTGCCCCCTGTCAGCACTGTGATGCCTGCCTGGAGGCAGGCAGCTGTCGCATAGAGGATGATATGCAGATGGTTTATCAGGAGCTGGAGCAGGCCGACCGGATAGTTTTAGCTTCTCCTATCCAGTTTATGGGAGTAACTGCCCAGATGAAGGCGATGATTGACCGCTTTCAGGCATTATGGGCAAGAAAATATGTCCTTAAATTACCACCACTGGGCGATGGGCGGGAGAGAAAGGGATTCTTTATTTCGGTTGGTGGTAGAAAGATAGCCAATCTCTTTGAGCCGGCGCTGGTTATGGTCAGGACAGTGTTTAGAGTCCTGGATATTGCCTATGCTGGTGACTTATTATTCCCCGGGGTAGATGAGAAGGGGGCTATAGCCCAACACCCCGACACCTTACATCAGGCTTTTCTTGCCGGGCAAAAGCTGGTGGAAGATTAGGGCTTGATAATTGACTGTTAGATGGCAAAGAGCGGGATAGGAGGGGGAGATGTATGATGTGATAGCCAGGGTAATATCCCAGAAGGGAACTTGCGCCGCCGGGCACAGGGTTGGCGATGAATTTTTCATGGGACAAAAGACTCCGCCTGAACTGTGTTCCTGGGCGTTCTACACGCTGTTTCCTTTTGCTCAGGTGCTGCAGTTCGGTGGCTCATTCCCTTGGGAGGATGACCCCAATAGGACTACTGTTGCCTGTCCTGACCCGGAAAATCCAGTGGTGTTTGAACTGAGTCGCCAGCCTCCCTTAGCCAGAAAGTAGCCAGTCTTGCGCAACCTTCGTGCTACGCCAATAAGGTTGGTGAGGTTATTTAACCCCTCTGGTCAAACTCGGTGTATTCTACCACAGTGCGGGCATGTGATTTTTGAGTCTTTGAACCTGGGGGGCACTCGCAACTTGGCGCCACAGTCACAGGTGATGGACTTATAGTTATTCAGTCGCCACATCACATCTGAGGTCTCACGAGCCCGTTGCATCTCGCTTGGTTCCTCTGTTTTCGCCTCTGGCTTGGTTGCTGCCAGTGGAACTGCCCCGGCGGCGATACTGGTAGCAGACATAATTCCCTTACCACCCCGGTGAACCTGACGGTAAGCCTGGTCATAATCACCGAAAGAGGCACCAGCCATAGAGCGGAGGATACGTATCCTCTCCGAGAGGGGAGGGTGGGTGCTGGAGAGGTCGCTGGCTTTAAAGCCTTTCTTGCGGAAGGGGTTGGTAATATACATGGGTGCTGTAGCCTGATTGGCTGATTTTAGCTGGTTGGTTGAGGCGCCCAGTTTTTCCAGTGCCGAGGCTAATCCTTCGGGGTACCTGGTGTACAGGGCGGAAGAAGCATCAGCCAGGTATTCCCTTTTTCGGGAAATGGCCAGGTAAATGAAGTGTGCCATAATCGGTGCCAGTATCATAAATGCGAGGGCTACAATTAGAATTATTATTTGAGCCTGGCCGCCACCCCCTGCTGAGGAGCTTCTTCTTGACCTGGTCATACTGCCGAAAATTAGCAAACGTGACCCGTACCAGGCCAGGATGACAATAGTGCCCAGCAGGACGCCGCACATAGCCATGAGCAGCACATCCCGGTTCTTGATGTGAGATATCTCGTGGGCGATGACCCCCTGCAGTTCATCGCGGTTGAGTTTCTGCAGCAGTCCCGAGGTGATGGCTACCGATGCTCGGTTGGGGTCTCGGCCGGTAGCGAAGGCATTGAGTGCCGGGTCATCGATGATATATATGTCGGGTATCTTCTCCAGCCCGGAAGCAATCTTCATCTCCTCAACGACATTGTATAGGCGAGGGTAGTCATCGCGTTTGATTTTCTTGGCATGGGACATCGTAAGCAGCAGGCTATCACCCTGGAAGTAGGCAAAGAGACTCATGATTATCCATACGGCTAAGGCTACGGCCAACCCCCCGAGAGCATTCTCAAAGAAGTATAGTCCCAGTAAATAGCCGAGCAGAACCAGTAATCCTCCCATGGCGATTACCAGTATTACCGACTTTGTTCGATTGGACCTAATCTGTTCCCACATAGCTGGAGTATCTTCTCACTAGGTAAAACTAACCTTGGGTGCCTCTTTCTCTGCGGCGACAGTAACCTCGAAGAACTCACTGGCGGTAAAACCGCCTATGCTGGCGATAATGCTGGACGGAAACATCTGCGTCTGGTTGTTATATTTTAGGACTGAATCATTGTAGAACTGGCGAGAAAAGCCTATCTTATTCTCGGTTGAGGCCAGCTCCTCCTGAAGCGCCAGGAAGTTCTGGTTGGCTTTAAGGTCAGGGTAGTTTTCCACCACGGCGAGGAGCCGGGATAGGACTGCGCTTAACTCACCTTCAGCCTTGGCTCTGGTGCCGGCTCCAGAGGACGCTACCTGCTGGGCAAGGTTGCGGGCATTGGTTACCGCTTCCAGTGTTTCCCGCTCGTGTTTCATATAGCCCTTGGCTGTTTCCACGAGGTTGGGAATGAGGTCGTACCGTCGTTTTAGCTGGACATCAATCTGCGCCCAGGCGTTCTTTACCTGGTTGCGCCGCCTGACCAGGCCATTATAAATCCCAATAAAAATGGCAAGAAGAACCACGACAATGCCAAGGATGACCCATACTACTATCATATCAAACCTCCTTAGATAATGGGCTCTGGGTATTTCTTAACAACTAACTCTACCTTACTCCGGTGCCTCAAATACTTCTTCCAGGAAACTAACGACCTGTTCCCTGGAATCCTGTTTTGGTGGGTGTTTCCCTGCCAGATGTCTTATCAATTGATTGACCTCGCCCCCATCAAACCACAGTCCGTGTCCCTCACTGCATACATCAATGAGTATTTTGGGCTCCTCGCCGATGGTTGTTTTTTTCATTTTATGGCCACAGAGGGGGCACTTTCGCTTCTCTTCTGATGAGATGGCTTCGGGGAAGTCGAGGATATTATCCGGGAACAGTTTTGTCTCTTCCAGACCCTGCGACTCCAGCAAAAGCTCAAGCTCTCCGGAGTCAAACCACACCCCCTTACAGCCAGTGCAATAATCAAGCTCAATATTGTGATACTCGACAACTATCATATCGCGCTTACAGACAGGGCATATCATAACTTTCAGACCTCATCAGGTATGGTAATAGTGTAGATGTCTCAGGAGGTTGTGTCAAGCTGGCTTCTGTGGTCTCTTAATTAAGCCTGGCAGTGGGCATTCCTCTACCGAGTTGTGCTGTAAATGCTGATGGGGTATACTACCACGCAATTAGTGGAAAATTCGAGCACAGGAGGTGCGTTATGTCTGGACCAGAACGACCGGTTCGACTTGGATTTGTCGACCTGCTGGGAGATAACCGCCCGAAGCGTGACACGGAGTATGACGTAATTTCAGTGGCGAGCGACAAACTCGGAGATCTCCCTTTTCCCGAAGACTGTGAATTCCATAGACTGAGTTTCGATCTCTACAACTTTTACGTGGAGGACCTTCCGGATTTCACATCTAAGAATGAAGGCATGGTGAAAGTGCAGGTCAATACTCGGAATCCTCAGGAGCTTGCGGAGAATCCAAGCAATGCGACCTTCGTTACCAAGTTTAAAGCCGAAGACGAAAGCTACGCACCTACCTTTCTCTACCGAGGTGTATTTCGCAACGTTTTGTTTCGTGAGTGGATCAATCTCAGAATTGATCTATACGAACTGGATACCGATGCCGGCGTGTATTACGACAAGATCAAGTCCGTAATCGATGGCGTCCCAGAGATCAAGAGTCTCGACGTATTGGCTGGAATCCCATACCTAGGACTGGCAACCAAGCTCTTTGAGGGGATTATTAGGACATTCGGCAAGAATCCAGATGACCACATTTGGGGAGAGGTTCCGACGCTCGAGTTGGTTCCTGTAATAGGAGGAGCCTTTCTTCGGAACGGTCTCTATGTTTTGTTCGAGCAGAGGAACAAGAGGAAACAGGATGTTTCGGTCGACTCCCTTGGGTACAAGAATGGCAAAATCTTCATCAAAGGTGGGCTCGATCTCAAGCTTCCGAACCATCTTATCTTTGGGATACGGATTCGACCCCATCAGATAGGGTAACTGACTCGGGGGAAGAGTAGGGCTTTAATCTTTTAACAAATTGGTGGCAAAGTTTCTCGCCTTTTCCAGGTCTTCTTGATTTGGTCTGCCTTGGTATATCCCACCAAAAAGTCTAAGTGGCCCCCATGTATCCCACCCCGGGCAGGAAAACGCTCCGATAATATCAAAACCTCTTGCCAGTAATCTCTCCCTCAATTCTCTATCGGAATTGGACTTATCTTGCCCGCTGGTGTGAAATAGAAACGTCTTCTTGTTTTTTAAAACAGGTAGTTTATCAACAAGACTTAATAAATCTTTGTGTGGTTTTTTAGAATACATCCCTGAACCAAATCCAATCAGGTCATATTTTGAGAGAGCAGTTATGTCTACATTATATACCTTGACTAATTCAGCATTGAGAACCTCAGCCATGGCCTTAGCCACTTTTTCAGTATTTCCGTGATGTATTGAAATATAGATTATTAATGTTTTCATTTCTATTCACCTTATCTCGCCTTAAATTTGGGCTGCGCCAATAAGCTCGGCTATATCTTCTATCCCCTCTTTCTCCATAAATTGCTCTATTCCTTCCAGGACATCGAGGGGAGCGTGGGGGTTGGTGAAGCTGACTGAGCCTACCTGAATGGCACTGGCTCCAGCCATAATGAACTCTATGGCATCGCTGGCGGTAGTGATGCCGCCGCAGCCAATGATTGGTAAGTCAACGGCGCCGGCTACCTCGTATACCATATATAGTGCCACCGGCTTTATTGCTGGTCCCGATAGACCGCCAGCTATGCTGCCCAGTAGCGGTCGGCGCCTGGTGGTGTCGATAGCTATGCCCTTCAGGGTGTTGATTAAGGATATAGCATCGGCACCGGCTTCAGCTACCGCTGTAGCTATCTCGGCTATGTCACTGGTGTTGGGGGTTAGCTTGACCAGTATCGGCAGGGAGGTGGCTACCTTGACGGCGGCGGTTATCTCGGTAGCTGATTTGGGATTGGCGCCGAACTCAGCCCCACCGGCTTTTATATTGGGGCAACTGATGTTTACTTCAATACCACTGATTCCAGCTACCCCGTCCAGCTTACCTGCCAGTTGAGCATAATCGTCAGCGGTTTCACCGGCAATATTAACGATGACCGGCACCCTCCAGCTTGCCCAGATTGGTGCCTTTTCTTTGATTAGGGCGTCAACGCCAATATTCTGTAGCCCGATTGAATTGAGTACTCCTGAAGCGGTCTCTGCCAGCCGGGGCTGAGGGTTGCCCTCTCTGGGTTCAAGGGTAGTTCCCTTGCATACGATAGCCCCCAGCTGTTGAATATCAAACATATGGCTATCCTCCGTCCCATAGCCGAAGGTGCCCGAGGCGGTCATCACCGGGTTGGTTAGCAATAAGCCGTGCTGATTCTTGGGGGCAAGTTGAATTAATAGGTTCACGTGCCAGATTATATGCTATATCTTCTGGGGTGGCAACTTCCTGCCTACGAATAGCAGAGGGAATACTATGTCGCTCATGCAGCAGGGCAGCCAGACGGCAAGGAATAAAAAGAAGAAGATAGGCAGGAGTGTAATCCAGGTTACTGTCTCGCCTAATGCCATGATGATGTGGAATAATGATGCCCAGGTGCTTATCAATACATGCCCTGAGTGTGGGAATTTAGTGGTCGGCTTCCAGAGACCAATGGCGATACCGATTAATGCTGCCGGGTTCACTATCCACCATTCTTCAATAAAACCTATATGGATTCCTTTGTTGGGTAGGTCAAGTAATATTTCTCCCAGGTAGGGAATTACTGAATCGCTGAGCGTAGCTATGCCGATAGAGCCGATGTAGCCAATCAAAATCGCTGCCCAGATTCCACCATTACCATATTTTTTATACATAGCTGTGGTCACCAGGGCACTTAATACAACATGGGCTGGATGTAAGATATAAAAAATGGGGTAAGAAACTTGACAAACTTGGGGAAGAACATTAGCCAGGACTATTATGACCATGATAATGATGCCGCTTACCGCTCCCAAGGCAGTGAAAGGGATATGGTGTCTGAGTTCACTGGCTATCCGTCTCAGCATTTTCGCCTCCAATGGCTAATTGAAAATTCTTTTCATTAACACTGCCAAAAACTTGCTTAATCCCAGTGCTTAATAGATTCTAAGTGGCTTGTTTTTGACAGGCTTGGCACAGACCGATGAACTCGAGCAGATGATCGGCGACCTCAAAACCGGTTTCCCGGAATAGCTTTTGTTCCAGTGGACTGAGGTCATAGCCAGTAAAGTCAACAACCGTACCGCAGTTGGAACAAATCAGGTGATGGTGGTGCCCACGGGCACTAATTGCGTAGCTGCGACAGCTACCCCCGGCATGTAGCTCGCAGATAAGCCCTAACTTGGTAAGTATCCCTAGGGTGCGGTAAATGGTTACCAGCCCGATATTAGGGTGCTCTTGGTGCACCTTCTGATACATGGCAGCCGGGGTAAGATGGTCTTGGCCGGAGACGATTGTCTGTATCACCACCCGCCGCTGTGGGGTAAGCTTGTAGCCATGTTGCCTCAAGGTGGTTTCTATTTTTTTCTCAGTAAGTCTCATTTCAACCTGTAAGTGAAAAATATTATCATCTGGACTATATCAGACTTATTCTGCTTTGTCAAGGGTGGTGTTAATTTGACTAGTCACCAGCCACTACTGGCTTGGCTGACTGCTTTAATCTTACTCTCCATGGTTGCTGACTGGTCGCGGCGGTCATCGATGTTGATGGTAGTAGCCACTCTTTTTGCCCCCATCGCAAACGGAACCTCGTGCATTTTGTGAGCCAGCTCCAGTACCCGCTCCAGAGGTCCTTGAATAATTGTTCCCATAGCGGTTAGTTGATAGCTTACATCTTGAGCCTGTTTAACGACATCAAGGCAGGCGGCAATGTAGTGGCTTAAACTGGTAGTCGCCGTCCCCAGAGGGACAATATGTATCTCGGCAATAACCGGCTCGTTCATTGCGGTCACCTCCATTTCAAGATTGTATAGATTTATATTAATCATAGCTTAAGTAGGCAGGGTTTGGCTACATACCCTTGATAAAATGGGCTAAATAGGATACACTAAAAATATGATATATTTTGGCACTTCAGGCTTTAGCTATAATGATTGGGTGGGGAACTTCTACCCGGCAGGTATGCCCCAGCGAGAATGGCTTAGCTATTACGCTCGTGAATTTAATACCTGTGAGGTAAACTCGACCTTTTATGCCTTACCTAAATTGTCAAGCTTGAAAGCTATGGTGGGGAAAACGGGCGAGGACTTTCTATTTTGCATTAAAGCCAATCAAGAAATGACTCACCAGCGGGAGGATAATGCCCCCGTTTTTAATGCTTTTTGCCAGGTGCTGGAGCCTTTCATCACTGCCGGGAAGCTGGGTTGTATCCTGGCTCAGTTTCCTTATAGCTTTGGATTTAATCGCCATAACTGGGACTACCTTAAGCTGTTTAAGGAGCGGTTGGGGGAACTACCAGTGGTGATTGAGCTCCGTAATGCCCAGTGGTTAAGGAGTGAGGTGTTTGACTGGCTTCATCAACATGACCTGGGCTTCTGCTGTGTTGATGAGCCACAGCTACCCAACCTTTTGCCGCCACTAGCTGAAGCGACAAGTAAGATAGGTTATGTTCGCTTTCATGGGCGTAATAGTGCCAAGTGGTGGCAACACGAGCAGGCTTATGAGAGGTATGATTATAGCTATACACCTCAAGAACTTAGTGAGTGGCTACCTAAGATTCAAAAGCTGGATAGGGTAGCTGAAAAGACCTTTGTCTTCGCCAATAATCACTGGCGCGGGCAGGCAATCGGCACTATTCGCCAATTGCGGATAATGCTCGACTGACCCATCCTGCCTATCATTGCTCTCTCAAGTAACCTTAAGTATAATAGCTTACAGGACAATGCTAGGTGGGGAAAAATGAGAAACAGCCTATCTTAACTTGGGTAGGTAAGCGGAAGGAATAAGAAATGACTACTGGCTTCAATCTACTCCGCTCTCGGTTGGAGGGGGAGCGGAAGCGTTTAAGTGAAGAATTAGAGCAATTAAAAGCTGGTGTCCGTCCTGCCGAGGAAAGGCGTGAGGGCAGTCCCTTTGGCAAGCGGGAGGAGGAGGCTACAGAGAGCTTCGAGTTAGAGAAGCGGCTGGTCTTGGAGAAGCGTGTGAGAGACCAGTTGGCTGAGGTCGAGTTTGCTTTAGACAAGTTTGAGAAGGGAACCTATGGCTTATGTGATGCTTGTGGTAAGCCGATAGACCCGGCTCGATTAGAAGCCCTTCCCCAGGCGAACCTATGCTTGGATTGTAAGGCTCAGCAGACAAAGAATGCAAAAGGGAAATTATCTTCAGGGTAAGCGGTGGAATGTAGTCTTTTTCCTTGCTGCCTTACTAGTAGTGGTTGCCGACCAGCTCAGCAAGCTCGGGATAAGGTCTAATCTAGCTGTAGAGCAATCATTGTTTGAGCTGGGATTCTTTCAGATAATCCGTGTCCCCCCTAATACTGGAGCCGCTTTTGGTTTGTTTCAGGGGCAGTCATTCGCCCTGACTATAGTTGCTCTAGTAGCTATTGCCGTTATCCTGTGCTACGCCCTCTTTATTTATCGCCGTTTCCCGCTTCTGGATAATATGCCAAACAGGATAGCCATCGGCTTAATCCTTGGCGGCACAGTGGGTAACCTGATTGACCGGCTACGCTTTGGCGGTGTTATTGATTTTATCAGTGTTGGCAGTTGGTGGCCAGCATTTAACATTGCTGATGCGGCGGTTACTGTCGGTGTTATCATCTTTGCCTACTCTCTCCTTCGCCTGGCTTGGTCCGAGACGCATTAGGATGGACAAAGTATAAGGTTATTCAGTGGGGTAAAAATCCCCTTCAAAACCTATATCTCCCCCTCTCCTTTGAAGGAGAGGGGGACACA
>CAZTRJ010000040.1:0-9841 GCA_964616615.1 uncultured Dehalococcoidales bacterium | reverse complement strand
ACTATTTTTAAAAGGGGCTTCGCCCCTTAAACCCCTATTTTGCCTGCTGTATCACCAAACTTATTGCCAATTATGCACTTCTACACGGAGAGGGGAAGAGACTTTAGAGGGGGGCAACGTCCCTCTCTTACCTATACTCCCCCTTCCCTTATCAAGGGAAGGGGGTCAGGGGGATAGGTTGCTAGACACTCTCCTAGACCAGGGCTTGCCGACTGTATTTTAGACCTCGTCGGCTGCGCTGTAGCATATCAAGGAAAGCTTCAATTTGCGTCTTTATATGCTGGGTCAAGTAAAAGTCATCATTTCCCTCCAGGGTTAGAATGGGCAACTTTAAGCTGTCTCTAAAAATGATGTCGCCAATTCCACGGTGGCAGAAAGCCTGGACATAGTGGATAACCCCATCAACCTGGCGTCGCTCAAGCTCAGCGGTGATGTCGTTGAGTCGGTGGTATATAGAGTAAGGGTAGGTGTAGTTGGAGTATTGTTCCGCCAGGGAATTTCCCGGCTCGGGCATAGCGAACTGACGTTGGATTTCATTGAATACCACCCTGGCTCTATTGCCCTCCAGGTAGTGATAAAGGTCTTGACCGTAGACGGAAGGCACACCGATGTATGCCAGCCGGAGCATATTTTTAGGGTAAGGCTGACGCTGGTGGCAATCAGCTAGTAGTTTTTGTAGCTGGTGATAGTATTTATGGTAATCCTGATTAAAGTCAGAGGTAGATACCAGCCACAGGTGGTTTTCCCAGCCGCTAACCAGACCTTGCTGCCAGGTAAGCTGGTCAAGTTCTAGCGCCAGGCGGCGGTCTGGTTCAAGTTCAGCTCTGATTTTATTGGCGGCTTCTATGGTAGTATCCAGGGCTTCGGCTAGCGTCTCCAGGGCATATTGCATCCGCTGGGGAACTGGCTGTTCAGGGTAGGCAAAGGGTATGACCTTAAGCCCCTTAAGCTTGAGAATCTCCATTAACATAATGGTATTGGAGCAATCACCGGTGGTAACACAAAGGATGGTATCAATTCCGTAATCCATACATACCCCGTAGATTCCCTTAATCCAGCTACAGCAGTTCAGGGGAAAGCCTGCCTTCTCTGCAATATTGACCAGCCGCTCTGGGCTGGGGTCGGTAATGAACACATTGTTCAGGTCAACAGGCTGGTAGCCAGCGGCAAGCAATATTTCTATAGGAACGGTGGAGGTAATACCGATTTTTTTCATCTGAGTATATTTACCCCGTTCGCTGGTTTATAGTTTCAGATTGTAGAATGCCCGCATGCCGGCAAAGTTAGCCCTTTGCTCTAGCTCGTCTTCAATTCTGAGGAGGCGGTTATACTTGGCAGTGCGCTCTGAGCGGCAGGGAGCCCCGGCTTTAATCAGACCCGTATTCAGACCTACTGTCAGGTCGGCTATGGTAGTGTCTTCAGTCTCCCCTGAGCGGTGACTGACCACCGCTGTCCAGCCTGCCTGCTGTGCTGTCTTAATGGCAGCGATTGTTTCCGTGAGGGTGCCGATTTGATTCGGTTTGATAAGAATAGAATTGGACGCTTTTAAGCTGATACCTTTGCTTAGGCGGTTTACATTGGTAACATAGAGGTCATCACCAACGAGCTGGGCTTTACCACCTACTTTTTCCGTCAGGAGTTGCCAGCCCTCCCAGTCATCCTCTGCCATTCCATCCTCAATACTGATAATGGGGTAACTTGATACCCAGTTGACATAATAATCAACCATTTCTCTGGTGCTGAGTGAAATACCTTCCCTGGACAGGATATATTGGCTATCTTGGTAGAACTGGCTGGCTGCCGGGTCGAGGGCGATAAAGCAGTCCTTACCTGGCTTGTAGCCTGCTTTTTCAATAGCTGATAGGATTGCTTCTACTGCCTGTTTGTTTGAGGATAAAGCCGGGGCAAAGCCGCCTTCGTCGCCGACATTGGTATTCAGCCCTCTCTCCTTGAGCACCCCTTTCAGGCAGTGGTAAACCTCGGTGCCCATTTGCAGGGCACGACTAAAGCTACTGGCACCCGCCGGCACTACCATAAACTCCTGGAAATCTGTTGAACCCGAGGCGTGTTTGCCTCCATTCAGGATATTAAGCATCGGTACCGGAAGGGTATAGGTGGCTGCCCCTCCCAGGTAGTGGTATAGTGGCAGGTTAAGGAGGTTAGCGGCGGCATGAGCTACCGCCAGCGATGTTCCCAGAATGGCGTTAGCCCCAAGGTGTGATTTGTTGTCAGTACCGTCAAGCTCTATTAGCTTATGGTCAATAGCTACCTGGTCGGTAGCTACCATACCGATTATGGCGGCGGCAATATGTTGATTAACATTAGTTGCTGCCTTAAGCACACCCAGTCCATTAAACCGGGAAGCATCCCCATCTCGGAGTTCTACCGCCTCATACTTGCCGGTGCTGGCTCCTGAAGGCACCGCCGCCCGACCTGTGGTGCCGTCAACCAGCTCTACCTCAACCTCAAGTGTTGGGTTGCCTCTGGAGTCCAGGATTTCTCTGGCTTTGGTGTTTTTAATAGTTGACATTTTCCCCCGGTAACTTTAAGCCTTGATAGGCTACTGGTCTGTAGCCAGGTCAAGCGCTTTATCTACTGCCTCAGTGGCGTTTTGAGCCGGGATAATTGAGTTATCCTGCTTACTGTTTCTGGATAATGACCAGGTATTCAAGCCGATAACCGGGATGCCGCTTTGTAAAGCATGGCTTATCTCGGAAAGGGTGCCATAACTACCGCCAACAGCGATAACTGCCTGGGCTGATTTGACCACGGTGATGTTTCGGGCATAGCCGATACCGGTAACTATGGGAATCTGGACATATGGATTAGCCGCCTGGCGATTTTCCCCGGGGAGGATACCGATGGTTAGTCCACCCTCTGAGCTGGCCCCCTTGCAGGCTGCCTCCATAACTCCACTCAAGCCGCCACAGACCAGGATAGCACCTTGTCTGGCTAGCTGGCGACCTACCTCTTCAGCTATTTTGGCTTCTTCTTTGGAGCATTGTCCACCGCCGATAACGGCGATAATTTTCTGCTTATTTATCATTTAGACAATCCTTAATTAAATAGATATATGGATTATATCACCCGTGGCTAAGCCTTAGCAAAGAATTAGAGGTTAATAAACAATGCCTAGTTATACTTATTCATAGCCGCAGTCAGCCCTTCAGTGAGAAGACAATAAATAGCTTCACTTACCTTAGGTATGGACTGAGTGATGGTTTGTTTTTCGTCAGGGGTGAAATCACCAAGCACATAGGTAATAATTTCATCATCACTAGATTCGGTGGTGCCCTCGTTTTTGGCCGGTCGTCCAATGCCTACCCGAAGACGGATAAAATCCTGATTGTCTAGCTCATTGATGATAGAATCAATTCCCTTGTGTCCACCGGAGCCTCCACTGTAGTGAATGCGGATTTTACCTAAAGGAAGGTCAAGGTCATCATGAATAACCAGCAGGTTATCAAGGTTAATATCAAACTTCTTTATCAGGCGGCTAACCGATTCTCCGCTTGAGTTCATATAGGTCTGGGGCTTGGCTAATATTACCTTGTTACCAGCTACTTCACCGCTGCCGATCCGGGCTTTACCCTGTTTTTTATCAAACCGGATACCCTGCATCCTGGCGAAATAGTTGAGGCAGATAAAACCCACATTATGGCGGTTGTTGGCATAACCCCGCCCTGGATTACCCAATCCTACAATTAACTGCATATTAACTTGTTTGCCTCAGAAGCTGGATAAGTTTCTCTTCAGTAAGCTGTTTGGTACCTAGCGTCTGGGCACGGGTTAGTTTTGAGCCACCGGGGTCAGTGCCGACTACTAAGTAGGTGGTTTGCCGGGTAACATTGTCTTTGGTGGTGCCACCGAGGGCTTTTATCCGCGCTTCAGCTTCTTGTCGGGAGAAGGCTTCCAGCCTGCCGGTGATAACAAATTCCTGCCCGGCCAGGGGCATCTCCTTGAGCTTAGCTGCTTCTTCGTCCAGCCGAACTCCGGCATCCTTTAGCCTTTGGATGATTTTTTTATTTTCTTCCTGCTTGAAAAAGGCGATGATACTATCGGCAATCTTGGCTCCAACGGTGGGAATGTTAGTGAGGTCATCATGAGATGCTTTAGCTAGATTATCAATGCTATGAAACTCTTTGGCTAAAATCTCTGCCATCTCCTCACCAATATGGAGTATGCCCAGGGCGAAGATGAGCCTGGATAGCGGCCTATCTTTGCTTTTTTTAATGGCACTGAGTATATTAGTTACGCTCTTCTCCGCCATTCTCTCCAGACTTATCAACTGCTCCTTCTTATCTTTAAGGTCATACAGGTCGGCAATGTTTTTAACCAGTCCTTCTTTTAACAAAGTAGCACTTTGCGATTCGCCTATCCCCCTGATGTTCATACCTCCGCGGGAGACAAAGTGCTCTAACCGCTCTTGAACCTGGGCGGGACAGGCTGAATTGGTGCAATAGGTCATGACTTCGCCCTCAGGTCTTACTGCCTCGGCGCCACATACCGGGCAGTGTGAAGGCATGGTGAAGGATTTCTCCTGCCCACTGCGCTTACTTACCACCGGTCCCACAACTTCAGGTATGACCTCGCCCGCCCGCTGGACAATGACGGTATCGCCGATGCGGATGTCCTTGCGTCTGATGTCGTCCTCATTGTGCAGTGCTGCCTGTTTGATGGTTACCCCTCCCACTGAGACCGGCTCCAGGATGGCATAGGGGTTGAGGGTGCCGGTTCTGCCCACGCTAATACCAATATCAGTCAGGCGTGTCGTGCTCTGAATGGCGGGGAACTTATAGGCTATCGCCCATCGCGGCTCATGACCAATACTCCCCAGCCTTTGTTGCAGGTCAAGCGGGTCGACTTTAATCACGATACCGTCGGCTTCATAGGGCAGGCTTTCTCTTCTTTCCACCCAGATA
Organism: uncultured Dehalococcoidales bacterium; assembly: GCA_964616615.1. Taxonomy (GTDB): domain Bacteria; phylum Chloroflexota; class Dehalococcoidia; order Dehalococcoidales; family DAOVUZ01; genus DAOVUZ01. The sequence goes on along the minus strand of CAZTRJ010000040.1, from coordinate 4,919 downwards.
CGGTGATATTCTTCAACCTGCTCAATAGTGGTAAGCAAGGCATTATTCGGGTTTATCTTGAAGCCGAGGGACTTGAGATACTCCATAGTTTCCCAGTGGGTTGGTGGGGTTGCCTTGTCTTCAGCGTAGCCCAGCATGTAGATGTAGATATCCAGTGGGCGTTTAGCCGTGATACGGGAGTCAAGCTGACGCACCGAGCCGGCAGCGGCATTTCTGGGATTAGCAAACAGGGGTAGCCCTTCCTCGGCTCGCTCTTGATTTAATTTTTTGAAGCCGGCTTTGGGCAGGAAAACCTCGCCTCGCACCTCAAATCGGGGTGGTGCTTCTTTGGTTACAGAGAGGGGTATGCTCCCGATAGTCCTCAGGTTCTGGGTGATGTTTTCACCGCGAAAGCCGTCACCACGGGTAGCCCCGGTAGTTAGCTGACCGTTAGCATAGGTCAGAGCCACCGCTAGCCCATCAATCTTGTGCTCGCAGGTGAAGTTAAATTGCTGTCCTTCTACCAGCTTTGAGGTTCGGGTGAACCAGGCTAATAGCTCTTCTTTGGAGAAGACATTACCCAGGGATAATAGAGGGAGGGGGTGTTCGACCACACCAAAGGCTTCTACCGGGGCGGCGCCAACTCGCTGGGTAGGTGAGTCCGGGGTCAGGAACCGGGGGTATTGCTCCTCCAGTTGCTTCAGCTCCCTCATCAGCTCATCATACTCGGCATCACTAATCTCAGGGCTGTCCAGCACATAGTAGCGATAGTTATGATAGTTGATTATTGCCCTTAGTTGTTCTATTCTTTCTTTTGCTTGGTCTAAGTCTGCCACTCAGCACCTGTATAGCTATTTTATTAGTATTATAGTATATAGTTGTGTAAAAAATAAGTGGTTTTGATAAAGTCAACGGGAGAAAGTGCGTTTGACTATAAAAATGGACGGAGGCTAGTCCAGAGGGATGTGGGTAATAATGCTGAGGAAGCAGGCTTACGAAGTGCCTTCGTGGAACTGCGCTACTTAGAGGGAGGGCACGCTGTAATTGCCTTTGATACTATTGATGAAGGGCTTGTTTATTTTGATGCCCAAACTGATGAGAGGGTGAGACCGGTCATAGGCAAACGGTATTACCAATGTATAGAGCCTGAACCAGGTTATTATTACACGAAACCTTCATATGATGATACTATAAAGGACATTCTGGTTATCTGGTAAAAGGCTTGCCTCTTTTAGTGCCATACGCTAAACTAAGGTGGTTAACAAACCTTCTCTTTCTATATTTGTTAGCAAAGGATTAAGGTAAATATGGCTGAGATTCGCCCCTTTCGTGGTGTGCGTTATAATCAATCGCTGGTTAAGGATTTATCAGCGGTTATCTGCCCTCCCTATGATATTATTACGGCACAGATGGAACAGGAGCTTTATCACCAGAGCGGCTATAACTTTATCCGACTGGAGTCTGGTCGAGAGTTACCTCAGGATACAGTTAGTGACAATAAATATACTCGTTCGGCAGCTACCCTGGAGCAGTGGCTGAAGCAGGATGTGCTTAAGGTTGATGAGACGCCGGCTATCTATCTCCATGACCACTATTTTGCCTACCAGGGGAAAGAATATAGACGCCGCGGTATCATTGTCTGTGTCAGGTTGGAGGAGTGGGATAAGATGGTGGTTCGCCCTCACGAGGGCACGCTAGCTGAGCCTAAGGGTGACCGATTGAGCCTGTTATGGGCCTGCCAGTCCAATACCAGCCCAATTTTGGCTCTATTTGAAGACCAGGGGCAGCAGGTCTCCTCAGTGTTGGCTACCCAGGAGCGAAACAAGCCGGTAATTAGTTCCAGCAATGCTGGTGGGGAAGGTCATAATGTTTGGGCTATCACTAAGCCTGAGGCGATTAATCAGATATGCCAAACTCTGGCTCATCAACCGCTCTATATTGCCGATGGGCATCATCGCTACGAGAGTGCTCTTATTTACCAGCGTGAGAAGCGTGCCTGCTCTTCATCGGTGTCGGGAGATGAGGCATTTAATTTTGTTTTGACCGAGCTGGTAGATTTTTCTGACCCCGGGCTGATTATTCTACCTCCTCATCGGCTGGTTCGTGGTATATCAAAGTCAATCCTGGATGAGTTGATGGCTGAGTTGAAATCGTTCTTTGAAGTAGAGGAGTTGCCACTGAGTATGCCCGGTGTCTGGCAGAAGGTTGATGATTTATTAAGCGGGTCGGAAGCAAATCTGGTCAGGTTAATCCTTTTTGGTTTGGACATGGAGCATCTCTTTGTGCTCAAGCTGCGTGAGTTTACTGCTGTCAGCCGAATGATACCTTACTTTCATTCTGAGCTATATAAAAAGTTGGACATTGATATTGTGGACAATGTTATACTGGAGAAGCTGCTGGGAGTGGGTAGTGGTCGGGAAGAGGCAATTCTGGGCTATTGTTATGATAGGCTGGAGGCGGTAAACCGGGTATTAGATGGGGAATACCAGCTAGCTTTTCTATTAAGCCCGGTTAAGGCAGAAGTGATTAAAGCCATTGCCGATGCCGGTGACAAGATGTCAAGGAAGTCGACCTACTTTTACCCTAAAGTACCGGCGGGACTGGTCTTTAGTCGGCTGGTGTAGGCGGCATTAACCTTCCCTTTACAGTTTTACCACTTTAACCGTGTAGACATCAGGGATAGATAGCATTTGCTGGATGTGCTCTTCAGACAGAGCTTCATCTAAGGCTAATACCATTAGCGCCTGTCCCCGGGGTTTCAGACGGCCAACATGCATGGAACTAATATTTACATCAGCATCACCGGTTACCTTGCTTACGGCGCTGATGAGCCCGGGGCGGTCTAGGTGGTCGCTAAACAGAAAGTAACCCCCGGTGGGCACAATATCAATCCAGTAGTTATTAACCCGCACAATGTGTGATTCGCCACGCATTACCGTACCGGCAACGGTTGCTGTCCCGGTGCTGGTGGTAACATCTACGGTAATAAGGCTGGTATAGTTCTCGCAGGTAGCTTCCTTCTGTTCCACTACTGTCAGGCCACGCTGGGTAGCCACTATATTGGCATTGACTAGATTAACCCGCTCCTCGCTTATCTCCTCAAGTAATCCTCCCAGAACGGCTGCCTTGAGAACATTGGTATCATAATTAGAAATCTCACCATTATATTTAATCTGGATAGCATTCATCTGCCCTTCAGCTAGCTGGCTGACCAGCTTACCCACTGTGGTCGCTAGCTTAATAAAGGGTGCCAGCGCAGATAGAGTTTCAGCAGAGATAAAGGGAGCATTAACCGAGGTTCTGGCTGGCTGGCCGTTAAATACATCAATAATCTGCTTGGCTACATCCCTGGCTGCTGTAGCTTGAGCTTCAGTGGTGGAAGCGCCTAAGTGAGGGGTAACAATTATGTTAGCTTCTTCAAAGAGGATACTCTCTGTTGCCGGTTCGGTGGAGAAAACATCAATGGCGGCACCAGTTACTTTCTTCCCTCTTATTGCCTTAACCAGTGCTTCTTCATCGATTAGTCCGCCACGGGCGCAGTTTATGATACGGACTGTTGGTTTGACCAGAGCCAGCTCCTTGGCTCCGATTAGTCCCTTGGTTGATGCTGTTAGCGGAAGGTGGAGAGTAATAAAGTCTGATTCTTTAAGTAACTGTTTTAAGGGGACAATCTCCACCTGTAGGTTATGGGCATGGTCGACAGAGATGAAAGGGTCATAGGCGATGAGTTTCATTTCCAGACCTCGGGCACGTCTGGCTACCTCTGAGCCTACATTGCCCAAGCCGATAATGCCTAGTGTCTTGTTTCTAACCTCGGTGCCCATAAAATCAGCTCGCCGCCATACCCCGGATTTGAGCACGGCATTAGCTTGGGGAATATTGCGAGCTAGGGAGAGCATGAGAGCGATAGTATGCTCCGCGGCTGAGATAGTATTGCCCGTAGGAGCATTAACCACCACGATGCCTCGCTGTGTTGCCTCGTTTACATCAATATTATCGATGCCGACACCGGCTCGGGCGATGACCTGTAGCTTTTTCCCGGCTTGTATAACCTCAGCCGAGACCCGGGTCTGACTGCGCACTATCAAAGCATCATAGTCGCCAATTATGGCTATGATTTCCTCCGGCTTTAACCCTGTCTTGGTATCCACTTGAGCATAGCTATGCAGAATATCTATGCCTTCGTCAGAAATAGGGTCAGCTACTAAAACCTTCATTATTATGCCCTATTATGCCCTCGCTCTTACTATTAGTAACCGCTGGTCTTTGGCTGAAAGACTATTGCTCTCAGCTATCATTCCCCAATCAGCCCGGTGTCAGTACCACCTTTAGGGCTGATATTACTGCTTTAATGTCGTCCTCAGTTACCCAGCCGAGGTGACCGATTCGGAATATTTTACCCGCTAGTTCCTGTTGTCCGCCAGCCAGTATGAGCTGGTGCTCGTCTCTGAGGAGCTGGAGCATCTTTTTCACATCAAGCCCATCCGGAGCCTTTATGGCAGTAACCGTATTGGAGGCATGACTTTCTTGGGCAAAGAGGGATAGCCCCAGTGACTTTACCCCATCCCGGCTGGCTTTACCAACCCGGGCATGTCGGGCGACGATGTTAGGTAGTCCTTCCTTTAGCATCATTTCCAGCGATACCGATAGCGCAAATACAGTAGAAACAGCTGGTGTCCACGGCGTTTGTTCTTTTTCTAAATAGCTCTTGGCTCGGCTGAAATCCCAGTAAAAGCGGGGTATCCTGGCTGTTTGGTGTGCCTGCCACGCTTCCTGGCTTACACTGACCATAGCCAGACCGGGGGGAACCATCCACCCCTTCTGAGAGCCGGTAATGGTAACATCACAGTGCCAGTCATCTACGGGCAGGTTAATTGAGCCTAAGCTGCTGATGGCATCAACCAGCAGCAGTTTATCAAATTCCTTGACTACGGAGCTAA
>CAZTRJ010000039.1:6606-10021 GCA_964616615.1 uncultured Dehalococcoidales bacterium | reverse complement strand
CCCCCTCTCCTTTGAAGGAGAGGGGGATAAAGGGGGTGAGGTAGATAAGCAACTCCAGATATAATCCTAGGGAAAAAACGGGGGGTGGGGGCGTCAGCCCCCAGTTTGTGCATAGTAGTAAAAGTGACTAACCTAATTACGCCTATTACTCAGCAGTCGCTTTCAATTAAAGCGACCCCATTGTAATTAAAGTTCTCTTTCTTGAAATCAACCTCTGTCAGACCTTTAATATGGACGTTATATCTCTGAACCCCATTGACGTACTTACCTGTTTCCTCTAGTCTAACAAGAATTCCTTCTGCACGTTTCTTGTTGCTGTCTTTCCTGAGCAATACAATTTTAGAACCTTTGGGAAGTTTGCTTATGTATTGTTCATAAATTGCGTATCCTTCCCCTATGCCATCTGCAAGGACTTGTTCAAAGCTTTTCTTCCCACTCTTTTTGACCATGTAGTCGGGGGCATTTATGACGAGTGTTGTCATCTTTCCCATCCTTTATCCTCTTTCTAAATTACTCTATTATGGCATTTATCCAAATCCATGACAATACCTTGGGGCGTCTAAGAGGGGCGAAGCCCCTCTTTTCTAATTATTTCCCCCTCTCCTTTGAAGGAGAGGGGGATAAAGGGTGTGAGGTAGATAATACTATTCTTTTTACCTGTGACAGTGTAAAATCTGGATACTAACTCAAGGAAATAAATTTTGAAAATTCTCAGCATTGTCGCTAGATGGCTATTTATACTCTGTCTGCCCATCCTGCTGCTGTCGGCTACCATCGGCGGGGCGGTAAACAGCTCCTGGCTGTATAAATCTGGCTTCCAAAAATATGATGTCAGCCAGACTACCGGCCTGGCTGAAGCAGAACTGGAGACGGCAGCCACCAGACTAATTAGCTACTTCAACTCTGATGATGAGGATATTACCCTTACCGTGATGAAGGATGGCCAGCCGTTTCAGTTATTTAATGAGCAGGAGGTGGCTCACCTCAGGGATGTAAAGGAGTTAATCTGGCTGGACTACCAGGTTTTACTGGTGACACTGATTTATGCTCTGGGCTACGCCGGGGTTAGTCTCTTCTGGCGGAGGGATTGGCGGCGGCTGGCGTGGGGGGTGGTTGGGGGGAGTGGTATTACCCTAGCCCTGATGCTGGCTTTAGGGCTGGGGATACTGCTAGGCTTTGACCAGCTCTTCTGGCAATTCCATGTTATTAGCTTCGCCAATGAGCTGTGGCAGCTTGACCCAGCCCAAGACTACCTGATTATGCTCTTCCCCCGGGGCTTCTGGTATGATGCCGCCTTATTTTGCACTCTGGTAGTTGCGCTGGGCACAGTGATTCTGGGCGGGGTAGCTGGAAGGTATCTGCTACTTACCAGGAAGCGGACTGTATCCCAGTAAGACCGCGGGCAATCTAGAACTTAAGCTTCAGGGTTACTATCTCCGAAGAAAATAAAAGTCTTTTCTGGATGCTTAAAAGGTTATATCAGCATCCCTTCCATCTGAGCCAGAATTTGCTCATTGGTGAAGTGGTTAAGGCTTACGGCATCACTGGGGCAAGCCCCCACACAGGCACCACAACCCTTACATAGAGCTTCGTTAACCCGACACACCTCCTTCTTCTCATCAAAGGAGATGGCACTATAGGGACATACCAGAGAACAAAGCTGGCACCCAGAGCAGATTCTCTCGTCAACAACTGCGGTAGCCGCCTCAATCTCAACCTTGCCCTTGCCAATCATCGCCAGAACCTCGGCAGCGGCGGCTGATGCCTGAGCTACAGTATCAGGGATATCCTTGGGACCCTGACAGCAACCAGCAATAAATATTCCATCGCTCATAGTAGATACCGGCTCCAGCTTGGGGTGCCTTTCCAGGAAGAAGCCATCGGCACTGCGGCTAATATTAAATAATCGGGCAACAGCCTCAGCATCTGGTTGTGCTTCCAGAGCAATACTTAGAATAACCATGTCCACCGGCACCCTTATTATACTGCCCAGTAAGGTATCCTCAGCCACAACAACCAGTTTTCCCTTCTCCTCATCAGTTGTGGCGCGGTCAGTAACCTCACCTACCTTCCCCCGGATAAAATTAACCCCTTCGTTCGACAGACGCTTATAGAATTCTTCAAAGCCTTTACCGAAGCTCCTGATATCAATATAGAATTCATATACCTCAGCCTCAGTATGCTCCTTTATCAGGTGAGCCAGCTTCATGGAATACATACAGCAAACCCGAGAGCAGTACTCGTGATAGTTCTCGTCCCGACTACCGACACAGTGAATAATAGCGATTTCCTGAGGGCTAGAGCCATCCTTGAGAACAATATTGCCTTGTGTCGGTCCTGAAGAATTAACCATCCTCTCAAACTCAAGACTGGTGATAACATTGTCCAGTCGCTTATAGCCATACCGATAAATGGGAGCAGGGTCAAACACATTAAAACCAGTAGCCAAAATTATAGAGCCAACCTCTACCTCAACCAACTCATCTTTCTGTTCAAAATCAATAGCCTTTGCCTCGCAGAACTTCTCACAGACACGGCAGGTGCCCTTCTGAAAATAGGCACAGTGCTCGGTATCAATGACCGGTATATTAGGCACTGCTTGAGGAAAGAGGGTATAAATAGCCTTCCTCTTACCAATGCCAGCCTCAAACTCACTATCTACCTTCCACGGGCACTTGGTCTGGCATAAGCCACAGCCAGTGCACTTATCCTCATCAACATACCTTGCCTTCTTCCTGATTTTAACCTTGAAATTGCCAATAAAGCCAGAAACTTCTTCCACTTCACTATAGGTCATTAACTCAATATTGGGGTGAGAGCCAACCAGCGTCATCTTGGGGGTTAGAATACAGGCTGAGCAATCCAGAGTGGGAAAGGTCTTATCCAGTTGTGCCATATGCCCGCCAATACTGGGCAGCCTCTCTACCAGATAGACCTGATGCTCAGAATCAGCAATCTTGAGCGCCGCCTGAATGCCAGCGATACCCCCACCTACAATCAAGGTGCTAGGGTTAACCTCAACCTCCATAGTCTCCAGAGGTGCTTGATAAAAAACCCGGCTTACGGCAGCGCTGACTAGTGCCTTAGCTTTCTCTGTAGCCTTCTGTTTATCCTCGGTTACCCACGAGCAGTGCTCACGAATATTTGCCATCTCAAATAGATAGGGATTTAACCCCGCCTCTTGACATACACGGCGAAAGGTACGCTCGTGCATCGTCGGTGAGCAGGAGGCAACAACTATACGACTAAGCCCAAACTCCCTAATATCTTCCTTTATTAGGTTTTGACCCGGGTCAGAACACATAAACTTATAGTCACGGCTTACCACCACCGCGGGCAACCCTCGAGCAAAATCGGCAACCGCACCGACATCCACTGTTCCCGCGATATTGCTCCCGCAATGACAGATATATAC
>CAZTRJ010000039.1:0-6596 GCA_964616615.1 uncultured Dehalococcoidales bacterium | reverse complement strand
CAATTCTAGGTTCCATGCTCAACTCCCTCGTTCACACTAATACCCCTTCAATCTCAGCCATAATCTGCTCGGTAGTGAAGTGCTTACCAGTGATAGCACCACTGGGGCAAGCCGCTACGCACACACCACAGCCCTTACACAGGGCTTCATTGACCCGGCATACTCCCTTTTCCTCATCAAAGGAGATAGCCTTATAGGGGCAAAGAAGATTACAAATCCGACAGCCAGAGCAAAGCTGTTCATCAATATTAGCCACAGCAGCCTCAACCTCTATTGAGCCAGCGCTAATCATAGCCAGAGCTCGGGCAGCGGCGGCTGATGCTTGAGCTACAGTATCAGGGATATCCTTGGGACCCTGACAGCAACCAACCACGAAAGTGCCATCGGTCATAGTAGCTACCGGGTCTAGCTTGGGATGTCTCTCCAGGAAGAAGCCGTCGGGGCTTCGGCTCAAGGAAAATAATCTGGCGACCTTGTCTGCATCTGAGCGTGCCTCCAGGGCGGTGCACAGGATAACCATATCTACCGGCACCCGCATTATACTGCCCAGTAAAGTATCCTCACAGACAACAACCAGTTTTCCCTTCTCCTCATCAGTTGTGGCACGGTCGGTAACTTCGCCTACCTTCGCCCGGATAAAATGGACTTCTTCCCCTGACAGACGCTCGTAAAACTCTTCATAGCCCTTACCAAAGCAGCGCATATCCATATACATCTGGTATACTTCAGCACCAATATGCTCCTTTATCAGGTGAGAATACTTAAGGGCATACATACAGCATACCCGAGAGCAATACTTGTGATAGTTCTTGTCCCGACTACCGACACAGTGGAGAATAGCTACTGACTGTGGCTCGGTGCCATCCTTGAGCAGGATATGGCCAGCAGTTGGCCCTGAAGCACTAACCATCCTCTCAAACTCAAGCCCGGTAATAACATTATCCAGGCGCCCATAGCCATACTGGTAGATTGGGGAGGGGTCAAAGGCATCATAACCACTGGCTATGATTATATTACCGACATCTACCTCGACTATTTCCTCCTCCATCTCGTGATTGATTGCCCCGACTTCACAGACCTTAGCACACTCCAGGCACTCCGAGCACACCCCGCAGTTCAAGCAACGCTTGGCTTCCTCCATAGCCATTTTCTCATCAAAGCCAAGTTCAACTTCAGTAAAATCTACTCGTTTCTCCAGTTCGAGAGTCGGCATCGGCTGTCTCTTCTTCGGCTCCACTCCCTCTTTTGACACCTCTTCTACCCGTTTAACCGTAGCTGGTCTCCCTTCGGTTAAGCTGGCACCATTAAGGTAGCGGTCGATAGAGATGGCAGCTTCCTTACCTGAGGCAATAGCGGCGATAACATCAGCCGGCCCAGACACCACATCACCACCAGCAAAAATACCTTCAACGCTGGTCTGCAAGGTAACTGGGTCAACGGACAGGGTTCCCCAATTAGTATAGTCAAGCTCCTTGGGTAGCAATACCTTATCCACTACCTGACCGATGGCAATGATTACATTATCAACATCCATATCGAATTCTGAACCTTTAACCGGTATTGGTCGTCGGCGACCACTGGCATCAGGCTCACCTAACTCCATCCGAATACACTGGATACCAGTTAGTTGGTTATCCTTGGTCATGATTTTAACCGGTGCCGCCAGAATATGAATCTTCACCCCTTCCAGTTCAGCTTGCTCCACCTCGGTTTTGTCAGCAGGCATCTCGGCTCTGGAGCGACGATAGACAATAGAAACCTTCTTTGCCCCCAACCGGTGGGCAACCCTGGCAGCATCTATGGCAGCGTTGCCACCACCAATAACCGCCACCCGCTCCCCAAGTTCAACCTTTACCCCTAAGCTCACCTGCCTCAGGAAGTCAAGGGCGTGGACCGCTCCCACGGTGTCTTCATCGGGAATACCCATCTTCTGGCTTATCCAGGCACCAGTTCCGAGGAAGATAGCTTTATATCCCTGCCCGAATATATCACCCAGATTCTTCACCGGGGTATTTGTCTTTATCTCCACCCCTAGCTCTTCAATATAAGCTATGTCATTATCCACTACCTTGTTAGGCAACCGGTATTCAGGGATGCCATAGCGCAACATACCACCACTATGGGGAGCAGCTTCAAAGACGGTAACCGGGTATCCCTGCCTGACCAGGTCATAGGCACAGGCTAAACCCGCTGGACCTGAGCCAATGATAGCCACTTTATCTTCCCTTGTCTTCTCAATAGGGGATGCCTGCTCTCTACCCGCCTTCATCTCGTAGTCAGCCATGAAGCGTTTTAGTGAGCGGATGGACACCGGCTCATCAACATTCCTCCGCTCACACTCTAACTCACAGGGATGGGTGCAAACCCGTCCACAGACACCGGCAAAGGGCATAGTCCGCCTCAGCACCTCAAGCGCTTCCTTGAACTTGCCCTGTGAGATAAGGGCGACATAGCCCTGGGCATTAACCCCGGCAGGACAGGCAACCCGACACGGGGGATAGCCTCGTTTGTCAATAACAAACACATTGGGGACTGCTTGAGGGAAGGGGCGATAGATAGCCTGCCTTTGTCCCAATCCCAGGTCAAACTCGGAGGGCAACTCGACGGGACATACCTTAGCACACTCCGCGCAACCGGTACACTTATCAACATCAACATACCTTGACTTCTTCCTGATTCCGACCTTAAAGTTGCCCACATACCCTGAGACCTCTGCCACCTCGCTATAGCTCATCAGCTCAATATTGGGATGAGAACCCACATCGCTCATCTTGGGAGTCAGGATACAGGCTGAGCAATCCAGAGTGGGAAAGGTCTTATCTAGTTGTGCCATGTGCCCTCCAACACTGGGCTCCCTTTCCACCAGGTAGACCTTATGTCCAGAAGCAGCAATCTCCAGGGCGGCTTGAATGCCGGCGATGCCCCCTCCTACTACCAGGGTATTGGGGTTGACCGGGACTCTCCTGGTCTCCAGGGGCTGCTGATAATAGACCCGCCTTACTGCAGCACTGACCAGAGCCTTAGCCTTCTCAGTAGCTGCCCCCTGGTCTTCGGTTACCCAGGAGCAATGTTCTCTAATATTGGCTTGCTCATAGAGATAGCGGTTCAGACCAGCGCTTTCACAAACCCGGCGAAAGGTTCGCTCATGCATCAGCGGGGAGCAAGAAGCCACCACTACCCGATTGAGTCCCAGTTCCTTAATATCCTGTCTGATAAGCTCCTGACCCGGGTCAGAGCACATATACTTAAAATCTCGAGACACTGCCACCGAAGGTAGCCCTCGAGCAAAATCGGCAACGGCACCGACATCAACCGTCCCTGCGATATTGCTCCCGCAGTGACAGATATATACCCCAATTCTAACTTCGTCTCCCATTAAAAAGAACCTCCTTCAGCAGGTTAAATCGCCTCTTGAACTAGTTCAGCAATGTCCTTAATTTCAATGACATCGCCCTTGTCTAAAGTCAACACACTATCTTCAAAGTTGAGCATACAATAAGGGCAGGCAACAGCTAATATACTGGCTCCTACCTCAAGAGCCTGCTCTATCCTGATATCAGAAAATCTTTCCCCCTTTTTGGTTTCCATCCAAATCCTCCCCCCTCCACCACCACAGCATAAACTGTTTTCCCTGGAATCCAGCATCTCAACCAGTTCCAAGCCAGGGATACTCTGCAGAACTTGCCGCGGCTCATCATAAATACCGTTATGACGCCCCAGATAACAGGGGTCATGATAAGTAACCTTCTTATTCAATTCTTTGCTGAGCTTTAACCTTCCCTCTTTAATAAGCTCAGCTAAATATTGAGAATAGTGAATTACCTCAAAATTGCCGCCGAACTCAGGGTATTCATTTTTGAAGGTAGTATAGCAATGGGGAGAAGTAGTAACGACCTTGGTAACTCCAGCTTCCTGAAAAGCACTGATATTACTTTGTGCCAGAGTTTGGAACAGGCTTTCACTACCTGCCTTACGAACACTCTCACCGCAGCAGGTTTCCGCTGTCCCCAAGATGCCAAAATCCACACCTGCCTCTTTCAGGACACTGGCTATAGCCCGGGCAACTCTCTTAACCTTTGGGTCATATGCCGGAATACAGCCGGGAAAGTATAGCACCTCGGTACCTTTAGTATAGGTCTTCACATCAAGACCTTCTGCCCAATCTGCCCGTTTCTCCGGTGGCTCCCCCAACGGATTACCCACGCCTGAAATATTTTTAACTGCAATCCGGAGCGAGTCAGGAACCTTGGCTACACCTACTTCCGTGATAACTCTACGCATAGCCCTCATAACATCTATTATTTCCACACCACGGGGACACCGCTGAACACAAGCTCTACAGGTAGCACACAGCCACATCTCGTCAGATTCAAGGTCAACTAAGCCCAATTGTGCCTGATGCATTATTCGGCGAATGAGGAAACTTCTTACCAGGTTCCAAGGACAAGTAGCGCTACAAGTGCCACATTGATAACACAACTTGAAGACGTCGCCACCTTCCTCTTTTATAATATCCGATGCTTCTTTAAACGGTGCTACTGCCGGCATTACAGACCTCCCCATCTTTCATTTTTGGTTGTTTTCGCTGCAATATACCACATGCAAAAGCCGTGGTCAAGTGCCTACCCCCTTCTATAATACAAAGATAGATACCCCTTCTCACGAAAGAATTTACCCGTTACCGACCGTTTACCAGAGGGAGGTTGAAGGGGCTTAAAAGCGGTAGCCAGTAGCCAGTAAAGGGCTACGGAATTCAAAAGAAACCATTTTCCCCTCGTTAAGAGAAAAAAGTGCTAAAGGAGAGTTCAAGAGAGGCGAAGCCTCTCTTATAAAACCCATTTCCCCCTCTCCTTACCAAGGAGAGGGGGATACAGGGGGTGAGGTTAATAAACAATCTCACATTGCTTGACTTTTTATTCAGTATCGGCTAAATTATGTGGTTGGTAACCAACAGTAACAAGGTTTAGCTAAATCTGGGGCTTCTTTTGAGAAGCCACAGCTTTAATTATACCAGAAAGGGTGCGATGAAGGTTGCTGTTAGTGGTAAGGGAGGAGTAGGCAAGACATTATTAGTATCCCTCCTTTCTAGGGTATTCGCTGAGTCCGGTTATTCTGTCCTAGCCATAGATGCTGACCCTGATGCCAACCTGGCAGCTACTCTTGGCTTTCCCCATGCTGAGAAGATAGTCCCTATATCTGAGATGAAAAGCATCATTGAAGAAAGGACAGGAGTATCCCCGGGTCAGGCTGCACCCTACTTTAAGCTAAATCCTAAAGTTGATGACTTGCCTGAGAAGTATTCTCAGGAGCATAATGGGATTAGACTAATGGTGATGGGACGAATTAAAAAGGGAGGTAGCGGCTGTTATTGCCCGGAAAATGCCCTGTTACAAGCCTTGATTAGCCACCTGCTCCTGGCAAGGAATGAAGTGGTCATTCTGGATATGGAGGCGGGAATAGAACATCTAGGACGGGCAACAGCCAAGGCAGTAGATAAACTGATTGTAGTCGTAGAGCCAAGCCGACGAGCCGTGGAAACCGCCTATAGAATCGCTAAACTGGCGCAAGATATAGGTTTACCAAATATCGCCGTCGTAGGAAATAAGCTCCGAAGCCAATCCGAGAGGGAATTCCTGATTTCTAGCCTGCCCAACTTTGAAATTATCGGCTTTATCCCCTATGACCAGGCAATAGTAGACGCTGACCTGGGCAATCTTCCCCTTGTTGACGCCAGCCAGCCGATTATCACCGAGGTAAGAAATATTCATCAGGCATTATTATCCACCATCGGGCATCAGACATAACAAACTCGAAAGGAGGGATACATAAGTTAGTTGCCCTTTTTAAGAAATTTGGTATCATTAGGGAAAAGAGAGCTAGAAACGACTTCAGTAAAAATTCAAGGTTTCACTAAATACTAAAAACAAATAAAGGAGGTTTCTATGGCTTACGATGCGGTAAAAATGAAGGACTGGCAGATTGCAGAAGCATCCGAAGAAAATATGCCAAAGCCGGAGGAGTGGCGGGAGAAACTGGGTTTGGAGAAGGATGAAATGCTCCCCTACGGGAGGATTTCCAAGCTCGATTTCCTGAAGATAATTGACCGCCTCAAGGACAAGCCCGACGGCAAGTACATTGAGGTGACGGCAATAACCCCCACCCCGCTGGGTGAGGGGAAGACTACGACCTCGATGGGTCTTATAGAAGGTTTGGGCAAGCGAGGTCTAAATGTGGGCGGCTGTATCCGCCAGCCCTCAGGCGGCCCCACCATGAATATCAAGGGAACCGCTGCCGGAGGGGGTAATGCTCTAGCTATTCCCATGACCGAGTTCTCCATGGGGCTCACTGGCGACATCAACGATATCATGAACGCCCACAACCTGGCGATGGTTGCCCTTACTGCCCGGATGCAGCACGAGCGTAACTACAATGACGAACAGCTGGCCAGACTCACCAAGATGCGCCGCCTAGATGTTGACCCCACCCGGGTGGAGATGGGCTGGATTATGGACTTTTGTGCCCAGAACCTGCGCAATATTGTTATCGGTCTCGGTGGTCGTATGGATGGCTTCACCATGCAGTCCAAGTTCGGCATC
>CAZTRJ010000038.1:0-10459 GCA_964616615.1 uncultured Dehalococcoidales bacterium | reverse complement strand
AGCATCTCCTTGCCAAGGAGAGGGTCGCGAGTTCGAATCTCGTCTTCCGCTCCAGCAAAAAAAGAGTGGGGCGACGTAGCCAAGTGGATAAGGCGGGGGTCTGCAAAACCCCTATTCAGCGGTTCGAATCCGCTCGTCGCCTCCAATTCATTTGCCGGGGTGGCGGAATTGGCAGACGCAGCGGACTTAAAATCCGCCGGAGCAATCCTTGTGGGTTCGAGTCCCACTCCCGGCACCACTCCTCTTTATCACTAACTTCACTGCCCGCTCAATATCTTTAGCTACCAACCCATACCTCTGAAGAAGCTCGGCAAACTTGCCTGATTGGGCATAGGTATCCTTAATAGCTACAAACTCCATCGGCACTGGCTGGTGTCTGGCTACCACCCGGGCTACAGCGCTTCCCAGCCCCCCATGCTCCAGGTGCTCTTCAACAGTAACAATAGCCCCGGTTTCAGCGGCAGCCCTAATAACTGCCGCCTCATCAATGGGCTTGAGGGTGGACATGTTCAATACCCGGCAGTCGATGCCCTCCCGCCTCAAGTCTTCAGCGGCTTTCAGTGCCTCGGCTACCATAAGACCAATGGCGATAACAGTAGTGTTGGTGCCTCGCCTCATAGTTACCGCCTTACCCAGCCGGAAACGGTGGTTACGGTTATAGACCAGCGGTGTTTTAGGACGGCATAGCCTGATATAAAAGGGGCCACAGCTAGTAGCAGCTACCCTTACTGCCTGAGCGGTTTCAATAGCATCGGCAGGAACAATAACAGTAAAACCGGGCAGAGAGCAAATCAGAGACAGGTCTTCAATAGCTTGATGTGATGTACCATCTTCGCCGACACTAACGCCCCCGTGGGTGCCAACCAGCTTAACATTGAGCCCGGGCTGAGCAATAGACATGCGAACCTGGTCAAAGCAACGGCCGGGGACAAAAACAGCGAAGGTGCTGGCAAAGGGGACCTTGCCCGAGGCGGCTAGGCCAGCGGCAATGCCCACCATGTTCTGCTCGGCGATACCACAGTCAAAGAAGCGGTCGGGAAACTCGCTGGCAAAAAACTGGGTCATCGTTGACCGGCAAAGGTCAGCATCCAGCACCACAATATCCCGGCTCTCATTACCCAGCTCAACCAGGGTTTTGCCATAGGCTTCCCTCATAGAAACTTCTGGGGACATTTCTATTCCAGTTCCTTCAGGGCTATCGCCACTTCCTCAGCATTGGGTGCTTTGCCGTGAAAATCGGCGTTATTCTCCATAAAGCTGACCCCCTTGCCCTTGATAGTATGGGCAATAATAACCGTGGGTTGCCCTTTAACCAGTTTTGCCTGTTCCAAGGCTAAACCAAGCTGAGAAAGGTCATGCCCGTTAACCTCAATAACATGCCAGCCAAAAGCTTGCCATTTCCTATTAAATGGGTCAAGGTTCATAACATCACGGTTCCAGCCATCAATCTGCAGTCCATTGTTATCCACGATAGCTACCAGATTATCCACCTTGAAGTGGGCGGTAGCCATAGCCGCTTCCCACACCTGCCCCTCATCACACTCGCCATCCCCCAGCAGGACATAAACCCGGTAGTCCTGTGAGTTGAGACGACCAGCCAGGGCAACGCCCAGGGCAAAGGATAATCCCTGCCCCAGCGAACCGGCCGACATCTCCACGCCGGGGGTAACTGTTCGGTCAGCGTGCCCCTGAAGGCGACTATCAAGCTGTCTCAAAGTGGATAGCTCGTCCACGGGGAAGTAGCCACACTCAGCCAGAGTAGCATAGAGCAGGGGGGCAGCATGCCCCTTGCTCAGGATGAACCTATCCCTGTCTGACCACTGGGGGTCTGATGGCATATGTCGCAATAACTTGAAGTAGAGGACGGTAACAATCTCTACCGCTGACAGGGAGCCACCGGGGTGACCGCTACCAGCTTTTCCTGTCATAGTAATGATGTGGCGGCGCAGCCTCTTGGCTACCGCCTCCATTTCCGCGATTGATGCCGATGACGAAAAAACCTCGGCTTCTATATTATCTGCCGAGGTTCCGGATAATGGATTACCTGATTCAGGTAACGGCATTAACACCCCCTATTTATTGTAATTATATAACAAATTATATAACAAGTGTAGACATATTGTCTATACAGCCTCTTTTTTCTTCAAATTGATTTGAGTATCAATGTATGGTTAAATAATGCGACAGGTTAGAACAGAGTTCTTACTTTTAATCCCAATGCTAATCAAGAAGAGGCTGTATTATGCCAGCAGTTGAGCTTAATAATATAAGCAAGTCCTACAATAGCAACCTGGTGGTCAATAATGTTTCCTTTACCGTGGCACAGGGTGAGATATTCGGCTTAATCGGTCCTAATGGTGCCGGCAAGACAACTACTATTAGAATGATGATGGACATCACCAAGCCAGAATCAGGAGAGATAAACATCCTGGGAGAGAGCCTGAATGAGGCTACCAAAAACAGGATTGGTTATCTGCCTGAGGAAAGGGGACTGTACAAGAAAATAACCGTGCTCGGCTCCCTCATCTACCTGGCTTCCCTGAAGGGCATGGGAAACCGAGCGGCAAGAACTAGAGCTGAAGAGCTACTGAAGCGAGTGGATATGCTGCCTCACCAGGAAAAGAAGATAGAGGAACTGAGCCGGGGTATGAGTCAGATTATCCAGTTTCTCGCCACCATCATCCATGACCCTCAGCTATTGATTCTGGATGAGCCCTTCGCCGGACTAGACCCGGTTAACACCAAACTGCTTAAGGAGATAATCCTGGAATTAAGAAGTCAGGGCAAAGCGATTATCCTCAGCACCCACATTATGAACGAAGTGGAGGCGCTTTGTGACCGGATACTGATGATAAATAAGGGACGCACTGTTCTCTACGGGGAGCTGGCTGAGATTAAATCGAGATACAGGAATAATTCTGTATTCCTTAAGTTTGACGGTGTGCTGGGTGAGATAGAGGGAGTGATGAGGCAGAAGGCTCATGGAGATTATGTAGAGCTATTTCTGGATAGAGAAACCCCACCCCAGAAGATTCTACAGTACCTGGTGAGCCGCGGAGTTGAGGTCAATCAATTTGAGGTATCTACTCCCTCTCTGAATGAAATATTCCTTCAGGTTGTGGAGAAGGGACAGTGAATAAAACCATTCTGATACTGAAGCATGAGTTCGGGCATACAATAAAGAGGAAGTCATTTATTATAATGACCCTTGCCTTTCCTGTACTCGCCCTTATCGCTATCGGGGTATTTAGCTTTATTCAGGGGATGGAAAAACCGCCTGCTCCCGGTGAAGAAGTAACTATTGGCTATATAGATGAGGCGGGCAACTTCAGCGACTATACCAGCCAGCCTAGCGTTACTCTAGTCCCCTATCCCGCGCAGGAAGAAGCCACCAGTGCCCTGCTGGCGGGAGAGATTAGTGAGTATTTCATCATCCCCTCGGATTATGTGTCTACGGGTATAGTTACCAGATACACCCTTGAGCGGGAGCTAGAGCCGCCAGAAGAAACACAGTGGGCAATAAAGAGTTTCTTGCTAAGCAACCTTCTACAAGGGCAAACCGAGCCGGAGGTAACAGAGCGGGTCAAGGCACCATTGGGACTACTCACCATAAGACTAGACGAAACCGGTGAGGTGGCTACCGAACAAGGCGGATTTGGGGCTCTTATCGTTCCCTTAGCGGTTGGCTTTCTCCTTATTATATCTATCTTTTCTTCTTCCGGTTCTCTGCTTCAGGGGCTGGGTGAGGAGAAGGAGAACCGGGTAATGGAAATTCTACTCTCCTCTGTTTCTACACGGCAGCTACTGGCAGGGAAGGTGGTTGGGCTGGGCGCTGCCGGATTGGTACAGGTAGTTATCTGGCTGCTATCGGCTGTGTTTCTGGTGCGATGGGTTTCAACCATGATAGGTGGTTTCCCCAGTATAATCCAGATACCAGACAACTTCCTGGTCCTGAGTATAGTCTATTTTATTCTTGTCTACCTGTTCTTTGCCGTGCTAATGGCTGGCATCGGTGCTATTGGCGCCAACGCCAGAGATAGTCAGCAATTGTCAATGCTTTTAATTATGCCTGCGTGGATACCCTTATGGGGGCTTTTCTTCTTCCTCAACAACCCCGACCATGTTGTCAATACAATCCTGACCATGATTCCCATCACCACCCCACTGATGGTTTTCGTACGGCTTGGCACATCTGGGATTCCGACCTGGGAGCTGGTTCTGAGCATAAGTATACTAATAGCGGGGATAATTGGTGGCCTGGTACTGGTAGCCAAGGTATTCAGAACCTTCCTCCTGATGTATGGCAAGAGACCCGGCTTGGGCGAAATTATCAGGTGTTTACGGGAGGCATAGTTACCCGGTCAGGCTATTACCTTTGAACCGGCACCTAGCTTGAAGTTATTCTAGCCATTCTGTTATAATCGGGCAATGATTATTGACTTTCATACTCATGTATTTCCGCCCCAGATAAAGAAAAACCGCGGTAAGTATATTGATAGTGACCCCTGTTTCGCTATCCTCTACTCTAAGAAAGATGCCAATCTCGCCACTGCTGACGAACTCATTGCCAGTATGGATAAAGAGGGGATTGACATCTCAGTTATTGTCAATATTGGTTGGACAACTCATGAGCTGTGTGTTGAAACCAACGACTACATCCTAGAATCAGTAGCCCGCTTTCCCAAGCGGCTTATAGGTTTCGGCACTGTTCAGCCAAACTCTTATGACGCCGCCATAGCTGAAGTCGAGCGCTGTGCCCAGGGGGGGATAAGGGGAGTCGGTGAGATAAGACCGGATATGCAATTATTTGACCTCGGGGATGAGGTATTGATGGAGCCGTTTGTTGAGGTACTACAAAAACATAAGCTAATCCTGCTCACCCACACCTCCGAGCCAGTAGGCCATGACTACCCGGGCAAGGGAGGCATTACGCCGGATATGCTCTACCCCTTTATCACCAGCTTTCCTGATTTAACCATAGTCTGTGCCCATTGGGGTGGTGGTTTGCCCTTCTATGCGTTAATGCCCGAGGTAAAACGGACGATGAGTAATGTCTTTTTTGACACTGCGGCTTCGCCCTATCTTTATTCCCCCCAGATATATAATCAGGTTATCCAGCTTGTCGGAGGTGACAAGATTCTTTTCGGCAGTGACTATCCCCTGCTGGCACAGAGCAGGTATTTAAAAGAAATTAACTCGCTGGATTTACCTGAGGAAGTCAAGAGGCTGATTCTATCAGGTAATGCCCGGAGGCTGCTCGGTATTAAGGCCTGAGCTATGGAGCAAGTTCGCTGTTTTATTGCTGTTGAGCTACCTGATGAGTTAAAAAAGGGGCTTACCCAGTTGCAATCTCGGCTGAAGTCGGGCGAGCAGCCCGGGGTAAAGTGGGTTGACCCCTATAGTATTCACCTGACACTAAAGTTTCTGGGCAGTGTGGCTGTAGATAGGATTGATGAAATAACCAAGGCGATAGAGGAGGCGGCTCGGGGGATGCCTCCTTTCTACCTTGAGGTCAAGGAGCTTGGAGTTTTTCCCAACTTGAGGCGAGTTCAGGTAGCCTGGGTAGGAATAAGGGGGGAGGTAGATAAGCTTGGTCAGCTCCAGCAACGCATTGAGTCTAATCTAGCTCGCCTCGGCTTTGCTCCCGAGTCAAGACCATTTACCCCGCATTTGACCTTGGCTCGGCTTCGCGACCAGGCATCACCGGCTGAGCGGCAAAGATTGGGGGAGCTTATAGTTAGCACCAGATTTGAGACAGCTTATACCATTGAGGTAGATGCCATTAGCTTGATGAAGAGCCAACTAACCAGAGAGGGTGCTATTTACAGCAGGATAAGCTCAATCGGGTTAAAGAAGCCCTTGTCAACAACCTCGGCATAGTGTATACTGCGAGAAACTTAATCTCGGTTGGGAGGTGGACCTCGTGGAACAATTTAATTTCCCCAAGTGTCAGAAGTGCAAGTCTGGAGACCTGGTGCCCCTGTCCGATTTTGGCAGTCAAGGGGCGGCAATTTACTACAAAGCCTGGGTTTGTACCAATCCTGATTGCGGCTTCAACCTAAAAATCAGGAATGGCGATGTCTATATTGACGAACCCATTATGAGTGGGGCACTTCATAATACCCGCTCCCGCTAAAATATTAGTAGTTTACCCTAAAGCTCTAGATTATGGGTGGTGAATGTGCTTCCTCAATTAACCAAACTTAAGGGGATAGCACTTAACCTCTTATTTCCGCAGTGGTGTGTCGGCTGCGGCAGGGAAGGTGATTTTATCTGCTATCCCTGCCGTCAGTCATTACCTCGTATTATGCCCCCCCTTTGTCCCCGGTGTGGCCGACCTCAATCCAGCGGCATACTTTGCCCTAGCTGTGTCAGCTGGAAGGCGGAGATAGACGGCATTCGCTCTCCGTTCCGACTTGACGGGGTAATGCGCCAGGCTATCTATCAGCTAAAGTATAAAAACCTTAGAGCCCTGGCTGTGCCCCTGGCTAAGTTGCTGCAAGATTACCTTACTACCAGCCATGTGCCCGGAGAGGCTCTGGTGCCGGTGCCCTTGCATCAAAAACGATTGAGACAGCGTGGCTATAATCAATCCCGCCTGTTGGCTCAGGAGCTAGGCAAGCTCATCAATCTGCCGGTAGTAGATGACTGTCTTATCCGGCGGCGGCACGCCCCTCCTCAGGCCAGGACATCCACTGTGGACGAGCGGCGGAGCAATGTAGCCGATGCTTTTACCTGCCGCGACCACAGGCTACGGGATAAGCAGGTATTGCTTATCGATGATGTCTCCACCTCGGGAGCTACCCTTGATGCCTGTGCCGCAGCACTAAAGGCAGCCGGAGCCAGCTCAGTGTGGGGGCTGGCGCTGGCAAGAGAAATTTAAGGGAGTGTGAACCGATGGAGTTACAGATAACAGGTAAAAATATAGACCTATCATCAGCGGTACATCGTTACATTGAACGCAAGCTGGGCAAGCTCAGTCGCTATCTACCTAATATTATTGAGTCCAAGGTAGAAATTTCTGAGGAGAAGACAAAGTCCCCCCAGCAGCGCTTTGTGGTGCGGGTAACTATAGATAGCGGCGGCACCCTGCTCTGTGGTGAGGAGAGGGGAGAAGACCTGTTCACAGCTATTGATAAGGTAGCCACGATTATGAATCGGCAAATTGAGCACTACAAGGGAAAACTATATGATAAGGGGAGGGGTAGCTCATTCACCAGAAGTAAATTCAGTGAGGAAGCAGGAACACGACCCCAGCGAAGGGTGGTCAAGGTTAAGCGATTTCCGGTTAAGCCAATGTCTGTAGCCGAAGCCACAGACGAGATGGAGCTTTTGGGTCATGATTTCTTCCTGTTCTTTAATGCTGATACCGAAAAGCTTAACCTGTTATATCGGCGCAAGGATGGTAACTACGGTCTGATTGAGCCTGAATCGGAGTAACACCATGAGAGAAGAGCTAAAATACATCACTTTTAATAGTGATGTGGGCTGGCTCGGAATATTAGGCTCGGCAAAGGGGCTGCTGTGTGTTACCTTGCCCCAGCGCTCAGCTCAAGAAGCGCATCAGCTATTAGGTGATAGGGTAAACCATGCCGCCTGGTCTCCCCACTTATTTGACGACTTAATACCGCGCCTCAGGATTTACTTTAGTGCTCATAAGGTAAACTTTCCTGATGAGCTTGACCTATCTGGGGCTACTGCCTTTCAGCGTGAGGTATGGGAAATAACCAGGCTTATCCCTTATGGTGAAACCAGAAGCTACACCCGGGTAGCGGAGCAGATTGGCAAACCGAGGGCAGTTCGGGCGGTGGGGCAGGCTCTAGCCAGAAATCCTCTACCGGTTATCATCCCCTGCCACCGGGTAGTTAATACCAGCGCCAAGCTCGGTGGCTACCGTGGGGGAGTGGAGATGAAGAAGCATCTTCTTTCTATGGAAGCTTCAGCCAGTAGGGGGAATTAGTTACTCCTGCACCAGGTTATTCCTCTACAATTCTGGGACTCATTAAGGCTCGGCGTAGAGCGTAGCTGTACCCATTATACTCTGGGCAAGTAGCCATCACCCGGGTTTGCTTAGTTAGACTTGATTATTCTGTCCCTATCGGAATCAAGCTTTGCCTTGGCCGCTGCCCACCTCTGGATTTCTGCCTCAGCTATACCAAGCTGTCGGGCAACCTCAATGGTTCTTGTGGTCACCGCCCTTGAAAGAGTGAGAAATGGGTCAAGTCTTGCCTCTACGCCACGGGCGATGGCATCCATTTCGTGGGAGGATTTTGCAGCGTTCTTGGTCTCTAAGGCAGTGCCTTGCTCGTCGTCCACAATCAGGACTCTTGGCACTTTATTGGTCATCGGTTACCTCTCTTACTTTGCCAATACCGGCTTATTTACTGGCTTATCCACATATTGCCTATTACAGCCCACACCAAAGGTCAGGATTTATGGACAAAAATGCCAATCGGGAACTATATACTACATAATATATAATATAGTATTTTAATATTGAGCACTATGGTAATTTAGCACTAAAAAGTGTAGTACTATTGTCATATATGAGATAAAATTAATGCCAATCAAGGACAACACATTTGGTGCTTGTGGTTACAGGTGCCAGGGAAGCCCAGGGGCAGATGATTTAGCCTGGTATAGTCTTCGTTTACCCTCAGTAGTTCCTCTTACTTTCAGGTTCAGGAAATCCATTTCGTATTCCTCAATCAACCCTTCGCCAGCGAAGCTAAAGTATCTATTATTGCCGATTATAATATGGTCCAGGATCCTAATCCGCATAATACTTGCCGCATAGACTAAGTCCCTGGTTAGCTCTTTATCATACTTGCTGGGCTCAGGGTCACCTGAAGGATGGTTGTGGACAAAAACGAGGCAAACAGCATTATATTTGATAGCACCTTCCATAACCTCGCGGGGAGGAATAAAGCTACCATCTACTGTCCCTTCAAAAAGGTCGGCGACTTCAATAATCTGGTTTTGGCTATTTAGATAAATAACCTTGAATACCTCTTTCTTGAGGTCTCGCATTGAGTGGTAAAGATAATCAAAAATCTCTTGAGCCGATTTGTAAACGGGCTTATCAATAATCTGCTCCCTGAGAAACTCTCTGGCTACTTCCTGCACCAGCTTGATACCAAAGGCACTATGGGGACCAATACCTTCAATTTGCTGTAGCTCCTCGCTAGAGGCGCCAAGAACCCCTCTCAGGGTTTTGAATTTTTTAATGGCTTCTTTTGCCTGGGCTTTACAGTCCTTACGGGGTGAGCCCAAGGTCAGGAGCAATTCAATAATTTCGTAGTCATGGAAGCCAGCCAGCCCTGACTTAATGAACTTTTCCCGCAGCCTTTTTCTGTGACCTGATGGTATATCACTTGAAGGCATCTTTGGATTTTCCTCTTTACATTAAGACCTCAGGTACTATCCGTCGGCTCCACCCTCAGCCCATCTTCTCCCACCAGTTCTATCAGCCGCTGATGAAGTTCGGGGCAGTAATTGATGGATATATTAGACAGCTTGAGGTTAATCACCTTTTCCTCATTGGTAACCCGCAGGCTTACTTCATCCTCTCCAGGGAAATCTCCGAGGGTGTTAATCAATCTATGCAGATAGGCTACATCACTATCCTCGTCACTGGTCTGGGTGATGTCTATTACCAGTCGGCGACCTTCGGCTGAGGTAGCATGGGCTGCGGTTTCCGCGGCAACTACTGGCATCTCACCGGTTTGAGGAGTAACCACCTCCTCACCTTGAGCCGCTTCTGGTTGGTAACAGCGCACACAGTCGCAGTTTAGCTGCACCTGTTCATCCCTCAGCTTCACCTTGCCTTCAACCACCAGTATATTTCCTTCTTGCCACAGGTCTCTGGTAGTGGCATAGACCTTGGGCCAAACCATGACCTCAATTCTGCCATCAAGGTCTTCCAGCACAGCACTGGCAAAGGGATGGCCGTCTCTGGTGAGCAGTTGGCGAACTGAGGCTACCATTCCGGCAACAACAACGGTTTGCCCTACCAGCTCGGCATCAACTTGACCACATAGGATAGCATTCTCTGAGGTCATCTTGGTGATAAATGAGCTGAAGGGGTGCTCAGAGAAATACACTCCCATCAGTTCCCTCTCCCAGACCAACCTCTCCCGAGTAGAGATGTCAACAGTTTCCAGGTCAAGGCTGGGCATAGGAACTGGCATTGTCCCCCCCCACAGGTCAAACATAGTAGATTGCCCTGTCTCCCGCAGGCTTTGCTCTCGTTGAGCCAGAGAAAGAATACGATTAGTGTTGTGGAGTAGAGTGCCACGGTCACCCAAAGAGTCTAGGGCTCCAGCCTTAATCAAGCTTTCCAGAACCCGCTTGTTCCAGCCACGCAGGTCGGCACGGCGGCACAGGTCTTCAATAGATTTGAAGCCGCCCCCCTTACTTCGCTCAGCGATGATAGACTCGATAGCCCCTGGTCCCACAT
>CAZTRJ010000037.1:0-12296 GCA_964616615.1 uncultured Dehalococcoidales bacterium | reverse complement strand
CGTTGATTCTGTCAACTATGTCGCGGTAGATGTGAATTACTGAAGAGTGGCGGTGACGGTAGCCAATAAACTAATGGAATAATAACCTGATAATAAAATGAAAGGGGGGAAGATTAAATGGCCTTTGGTGGTGTGGCCAACCAAAAATATTAAAAGAAGGAGACAATAAATGGGTGTTAAGGAACGGATCGGTGTGTTGGAGAGTTGGGATCGGATGAAAACCGGACCTAGGGTCGATGAGAAAGAGTGGGATGAAAAGCTCACTGGCACAACGGCCACCAAGTTGAAGGAGAAGTATAAGCTTCAATTTGACAGGTCCAAGATAATCCCCACTGACAATGACCTGTGTGACCGTTTGTTCCAAGCCGGTCTTGAAATGCTGGTGACAATGGGCGTTTACAACATAAATACCCATCGTGTCTGCAAGTATACCGAGGAAGAGATTCTGACGGCGATAGCGGCGGCTCCTGCTGAGCTTACCCTAGGTGAGGGCCGAGATTCACGGCAGCTAAAGGACCGGAAATTTGATGACCCCCGCCCACCGCTGGTTCAGGGTGGTCCGACCGGGTCCCCGGTATCGGAGGAGATCTTTACCGCGACGCACGAGGCATACGCCCGGGAGTCATTGGTAGATACTATCGTTGACGGTGTCATGAACACCTTTAACGGGCATGACCCCATACCTGGGCAACCGTATGAGTATGCTGCCTCCAGGATGGAAGCAACGCAGGTCAGGCTGGCAATGGCGCGGGCTGGTCGTCCCGGTATGGCCTTCTAGGGGAATGAAACTTCGTTGTCGTCGACCGGAGTTTTGGCTGGTGATTTTGGCGGCATGAGGACATGTGACAGCCATGAGGTGAGCCAGCTTAATGAGCTCAAGATCGATACTAATGCCCTTAACTTCACCACTCATTACTTCTTGCAAGGCGATATCATTATGAGCGAGCAGATGCCTATCTTTGGTGGCTGGGCAGGAGGGATCGAGGAGACCACCATCGTTGACGTAGCCACCAGTTTGGCAGCTTTCCTAATGGTGAGTGCTAACTGGCATCTGGACGGACCGATTCATGTACGCTGGGGCAACACAACAGCCAGGGAGGTGTTGATGGTTGCCGGCTACTGTTGTCGGGCTGTAGATCGCAATACGCACCTGCTTCTGGGTAACCAGTACTATACCTCAGCCGGTCCCTGCACTGAGATGTGCTTGCTGGAGACAGCGGCTCAGGCGGTTACGGATTCTGCCAGCGGGCGTGAGATTATTAGTGGTTGTGCTGCGACCAAAGGGGTTGCCCTGGACTTCACCACTCCCATTGAATCACGCTTGATGGCCTATTCAGCCCGAGCCGTCGCCGGGGTAGAGTTGGAGAAGACCAATCCCGCTCTAGACAAGCTGGTCGCCCTCTATGAGAAGAACTTCAAGACGGCGCCAAAGAAACATACCTTCAAGACTTGCTACGATCCAGTTAGCTTGTTGCCTACAGATGAGCACTTAGCGGTCTTGGATAAAGCCATGAAGACTATGGAGGGGTGCGGGTTCAAGTTTAAGCTATAAAAAGCTTGCTCTTGATTTGAGGTTCGCCCACCGTCCCGTTTTTCCTCCTTTTAATCTTTCTGGCTGGCCACGCTGTGAAAGCCTTTCTGGGGCGGTGGGCGAATATCTTTAGGGGTATGACCTAATTAACTGCCTGGTTCGTTTATGTGCTGGGCTAGTTTGTCTTTTTGCCTGATTGCGTATAGAACAAGATTTTGGTAGGCGTCTGGCAGCCAGAGTGCTTGTATCACAGGCAAGAGGTGGGGCTGGCGCTATTGGAGTGGTGGTAGCCCAAGTCAGGGCTTAGCCACGGGGTTTTCTCTCTTCAAGGAAGAGTATCAACTTATCGACAACGCTAATTACTTGATTTCTGGCGGCTTTAGGTAGCTTATCTACCCGGTCAAAGTGAAACCTGAGTTGGGGGTCACCAAATTTAGTTTTATCGTAGTCTGTATCCTCGACTAAACCGGCAAGGTGCCACAGATATTCTCTTTTTACCTCAAGGTAGTCTGCCAGCCGATTAAGTGAATGCAGGGACGGCTGGCATGTTCTGTTGATAATGCAGTGAACCGTGGCCGGGCTGAGGCCAGCCATCAACGACAGGCCACGGAGGGATAACCGCCGCTCTCTACACTGTTGTAGCAAAAAGTTGGCTAATTCTTCAGTCGCCAAATATCCTCCTCATCTAATTAAACTCAACCCCCTTCACCATCAAACACATTTTGTTAATGTTGATAGCTATTTTAGCAAAGGGAGCTAACAAAGTCTCTAATTTATACTACAAATATATATGATATCATTGATACTGTCAAGTATTTCGTGGCAGAAATAAATGGTAAAACGGCACACGTTCAGCGTATAGTGCGGACCAAGGAGGAATTGGACGCACTTATCAGCTTCCTAGAGGAACCATTGTTGGTCAATCGCTGTCTTAATTGCTCCAGTGCTTTCGTGGTATCACTGGCTACCCTTGCCTTGTCACAATGCTTTAGTCGATACTTGAATAGCCAGTAGGTAAATTCCTTTATCTCGGTTAGACTGGTAGACCTGAGTTGAGGGTAACCCTGCTCCTGCCTGAAGCGCTTGAGTAAGGTAGTTTTGGTAGTATCATATATGCGATGGTAAACCTCGTTAACAATGTTATGCTCGTTATCATAGCCTAAAGTTCGCCTTTCCTTGCGCACCTCCTCCTGTACCGCTAGAATTAACGCTTCCTCCACGGTAATGCCATAGAAGTAGTTAAGGTATTGATGGTATTTGATACTGCCAATAAGCTCTTTAAAGTTCTTTGTGGTCAAATTAAGCGGTGGTTTACTATGGAAAAGGAGGGCAGTCTTTTCATCATCGGGTAATAAACTATCCACTGCCTCACATAGGCGCTCAGCTAGAAGTAGCCAGTCGAAGGCTTCACCAGCGATAAGGTAGCGGTAACTACGACCGTTGTGGGTTTCCTCGGCAGTAGTCCACAACCCGATAGCCTCAAGCAGGGCGATATACCAGTGCTTACCACCAGTGATAGCCTGCTCTAAATATCTTATTACCTCAACATCTCTTGCCGGAGTCAATGCCCCTTCAACCTTTCAGATAGGCTAAAACTTCCTCCAGTGGTCTGGTGTTAAGTATGTCCTGTGCCTGACACCACCCCCGTCTGGCCACCCCGATACCGAAGCGCATAAATTCCAGATGCTCGGCGCTGTGGGCATCGGTGTTAATTACCAGCTTTATTCCTAGTTCTCTCGCCCGATAGGCATGAGTATCCTTGAGGTCAAGCCGACTGGGCATACCGTTGATTTCCAGTATGGTGCTGGTCTCCACCGCCGCCCGGAAGACAGCCTCCATATCTACTGCTACCGGCTCCCTGCCCGGTAACAAACGACAGGTGGGATGTGCCAGTATATCTACATTGGGATTTTCTATAGCCTTTATAATCCGTTTTGTCATCTGCTCTTGGCTCTGGTTCATACTGGAATGCACCGCAGCGATAACAGTATCCAGCTCCCCCAGAATCTCATCCGGCATATCCAGGCTGCCATCGGCACGAATATCTACCTCCATACTGCAGAAGATATGAATCCCACTAATCTTCTGGTTAAGCTCCTTAATTTCTAATATTTGCTGCCTTAGCCGCTCCTCATCCAGCCCGTGGGCAATGCCCCGTCCCCCGGAGTGGTCAGTAATTCCCAGGTACTGATAGCCGGCGGCTCTGGCGGCTAAAGCC
Organism: uncultured Dehalococcoidales bacterium; assembly: GCA_964616615.1. GTDB lineage: Bacteria > Chloroflexota > Dehalococcoidia > Dehalococcoidales > DAOVUZ01 > DAOVUZ01. The sequence continues at coordinate 8,547 of CAZTRJ010000037.1, read as the reverse complement.
ATTGCCTCAATGGAGTCGCGCCCATCACTCCAGTTAGTATGGACATGAAGGTCGCCCTTTATATCCGATAGCTCTACCAGTCGGGGTATAGCCCCTTGCTCTGCCTTTTCTATCTCGTGCTGACCTTCTCGGAGCTCGGGGGGGATAAATTGCAGACCCTGCCGAAGGTAAAAAGCCTCCTCGGTGTCAAACTTCTCCTGCTCCTGGGTTTCCAGTTTGGTAATGCCGTACTCGGATAATTTTAGCCCCATTCGGTGTGCCCTCTCCCGAAGGTTAATATTATGCTGCTTACTGCCGGTGAAGTATTGCAGTGTCGAGCCAAACGAGTCATGCTCCACTATTCTCAGGTCGACCTGAAGCCCACCGGAAACCACCACGCTTGCCTTGGTCGTCCCGCTGGCTAGAACCTCCCTGACCTGGGGTAAGCTGGTAAAGGTCTGGATTGCTTTCGTGGCATTATCAGCCGTGCCCATAAGGTCAATATCACCAATTGTTTCCCGGAAACGGCGCAGGCTCCCCGCTGGAGTCAGGTTTCTTAGTTTGGGTAATTGACTGAGTCGGGCTAAAATCTCTTCCACTACCGGTAGTGCCTCGCCGATAGGGATGCGCTGGTCTTTCCTTCTTAGTCCCTGAATCTGGTGCAGAATGTTCTCTGCTGTCTTATCCCCCATACGGTAGAGGGAAGCTACCTTGCCACCGACGATGGCTGCCTCCAGTTCATCCACCGTCCTTATCCCCAGCTTGCTGGAGAGCAACATAGCTGTCTTGGGACCGATACCGGGCACATCAAGCAGGGTGCTAATCCCCTCGGGGAACTCAGTTTTTAATTTCTCGTAGTAACCAAGGCTGCCGGTGGTTACCAGTTCAGTAATCTTCTTGGTAATTGCCTCTCCCACCCCCGGGATTTCCTTCAATCTATCCTCGGCCACCAGTTGCTCCACCTCCACCGGCAGGTGTTCAATAGCGCGAACCACCTTCTGGTAAGCCCTTATCTTAAACTGGTTCTCCTGCTGAAGCTCCAGGAGGTCAGCAATATCCTGAAATACCTTGGCAATCTCTTTATTGTTCATAGGCTTTAATCTTCCCCCTTATCCAGTCCCAGTCTGGATTACCGTGGTCAAAGAATGACTTAAAATTATCCTTCAGCCACTCGTAATAGTCGTCCTCAGTATAATTCCTGGTGCCCTTTAGGCAACATTCTTTACCGCAATTAACCCATCCTCTTGTAGAACATAGAGTGCTTCGTAAATCTTCCGGTTCGAGATATCGTCGCCGATATCAAACATTCTTCGGACTCGCTGTGTGATGCGCGCCAGTTTATTCGTTAACTCCTCTCCCAAATTATCACATTTAATCTCATCGATGAGGTAATAAGCGGGGAACGGTTGGTCTCCACTGTAAAATACCACTTCATACAATTTTCCCATCTTATCACACCTCCCTTCGCTTTAATTACCATTTGGTCTTGGTATGTGCCCATTTATGCCATGTTTATCGTAAACGTCAAAGACTTCCCTACAGAATTTAATTATTCTATCATCACCAATAGCTACAGCTTTTTCATAAGTCTTTATGAAGTATTTCTTACCTGCCTCTGTTTGGGAGTAGTTCTTTTTTAGCAGATTGTGTTCGGTGCACAAAGTTTGTCCGTTGTCTACTGTATTGCTACCACCCAGGTCTTTAGGTTTGATATGGTCAGCACATATCTCAACCCCGTCTTTTCTGCCTCTGCCACAGACCACACATTGATAATTATCTTTTCTGAATATCTCCTCTTTTATTTCAGGTGGAAAGTCGAGTAATTCTACTTCTCGGACATAGCTCGGGTCATATCTGTATATCCCCTTACTAACTTTTATTAGTTTGCCCTCTTGATGTAGCTTGCGTATGGCTCTCCAAGTGTCTCTAGGTTTTGTGCCACCAAATTTAACATATTGCTTTTCAACCCAGTCAACGACGGGGCCATGTGTTAAATCTTCGTTTGGGTGCATATTAAAATATTCTAGAATTAGTTTACTTATAGATTTTTCAGGCATTGGTATCCCCTAAATATTTTCTAGCCTAGATTGATATATCTTTCCCTCTTTTATTACTCTTTGTTTGGCAATCTCGCAGTAACCTTGGTCAATTTCAATACCAATTCCCCTTCGTCCTGTCTGCGAACAAGCAACTAATGTACTTCCACTTCCAAGAAAGGGGTCTAGTATGGTATCCCTAACAAAGCTAAATAATTTTATGCACCGTTTCGGTAATTCCACAGGAAAGGGAGTAGGATGCCCAACTCTTTTTTTACTCTCACCGCTAAAATTCCATACACCATTTGTCCACTCTTGGAATTCAGTTTTATTAATATCCGATATTCTACTTCCGCTTTCTTTTTTCCATCGCTTCTTATAAAGAATAACTATTACCTCAACTGGGGCAATGACATAGGGTGCGGAAGCACTGAGCCATGAACCCCATGCAGTTCGTCTTGAAATGTTTTGTTCATTCCAAATTATTGTAGAGTGATATTTCCAGCCAACTTGTTTAGCAATTGTTGTTAGGTCAGCACAAACACTTTGTTGTCCCCCCTTGTTCTTATCTAGTGGTATATTTAGGCAAAATCTACCATCACCTTTTGCCAACTCGTAGCATTTACTTAACCATGCTCTTGCAAAATCTAAATAATCCTTGTATGGCATCTCATCATAGTGTGAATTATATTTAATATCTACATTATATGGAGGTGAAGTAATAATTAGGTCGATACTACTCCTTTCCACCTCTTTAGTAGTTAGAATATCGTCATTATAAATGCTGATTCCTCTTTCACGGAAATACAGTTTATCGGCTGATGCTGTGATTACTTCTAACTGCATTTGCTTACCTCCTCACCTCCCGCAGCATTTTTTGTATTTCTTGCCTGAGCCGCAGGGGCAGGGGTCATTGCGTCCTACCCTTTTACCAGCCGCTCCCGGTGGCGGTGTCTGGTTACTACCAACCATGCCGGCGGCAACTTGAGCCACTGGTGACGGCTCCGGTGGCGGGGCTTCCCGCCTGGTGATGCCAGCATGGTATATGATATGAACCACATCGTGCTGAATGGTAGATAGCAGTGTCTGGAACTGTTTATAGCCTCCACTCTTATAGGCATCTACTGCCCGAACCTGGCGCAGAGTCTGCCAGCCTGCCTGCTGGCGCATATTCTCCATCGCTGTCAGGTGCTCTACCCACAGCTTATCCATGGTGCGGAGCATCACCAGTCGCTCCAGCACCCTCATATTGTCTGAACCTAATTCCTTCTCCCGTTGTTCATACATAGCCTTTGACTGCTCAATGAGCCTGTCTTCAATTTCTTTAGGCTTGAGCTGGGAAAGAGTGCTGGCATTGAGCGCTGGTGGCAGGGGGAAGATGGTAGAAGCATCAGCTATCAAGCTCTCTATATCCCAGCCATTGCCATGCTCATTACCGGTATGAGTGGCTACCATACCCTGTATTTCTTCTTTAACCATTGACAGGATGTTTGCCTTGAGGTCGGCACCGCTTAATATCTTCTTTCGCTCATTATAAATAAGCTCACGCTGCTTATTGACTACATCGTCATATTCTACCAGGTGTTTACGCATATCAAAGTGGTAGCCCTCCACCCTGACCTGAGCGCTTTCAATGGATTTGTTAACCACTTTGTTCTCAATAGGAGTATCCTCATCCATGCCTGCCCATTCCATAAAGCCCTTAATTCGGTCGCCGCCAAAACGCCTCACCACATCATCCTCTAAGGAAACATAGAAGCGGGAGCTTCCGGGGTCGCCCTGCCGCCCGGCTCTACCCCGAAGCTGATTATCAATTCGCCTTGCCTCGTGGCGCTCGGTGCCTATGATATGAAGCCCGCCCTTCTGGGTAATACCCTCACCCAGGACAATATCAACGCCACGCCCCGCCATATTGGTGGCAACAGTTACCGCTCCCGGCTGTCCTGCCTGGGTGATGATTCCCGCTTCCTTCTCATGATGCTTGGCATTAAGCACCTGATGCGGTATTCCTTTCTTGTTTAGAAGGTCGCTCAGGTTTTCCGACTTTTCAATAGATACGGTGCCGATTAGCACCGGGCGTTTTTCTTTATAAAGCTGCTCAATCTCACGCGCCACCGCCCGGAATTTGGTCTTCTCGTCCTTGTAAATCTGGTCGGGATGGTCTTCCCGAATCATAGGTTTGTTAGTAGGTATAGCTACCACCTCAAGGTTATATATCTTGTGAAGCTCCTCAGCCTCGGTAACGGCGGTGCCAGTCATCCCGGCTAACTTCTCATACATGCGGAAGTAGTTCTGAAAGGTGATGGTGGCAAAGGTCATACTCTCCCGCTGAACCTTGACATTCTCTTTGGCTTCTATTGCCTGATGCAGTCCCTCTGAATAGCGGCGACCAAACATTAACCTGCCGGTGAACTCATCAACAATAATAACCTGACCGTCTTTGACTACATATTGCTGGTCTCGCTTAAATAGCACATGGGCTTTAAGGGCACTATCCAGGTAGCGGGTCAGGGAGTAGTTTGATGGGTCATAGAGGTTGGATGACTTTAGCACTCCTTCCCGCGTCAGCATCCTTTCCACACTGGCAATGCCGGCATCGGTCAGGTTAACGCTGCGTTCTTTATCATCTACTACATAATCCTCTTCCGGGCGCAGGTGAGGGACAAGTCGGGCAAAGAGCTGATACTTCTGCTCTGCTTCCTCAGCCGGAGCGCTGATAATAAGCGGAGTGCGTGCCTCGTCAATAAGGATATTATCCACCTCGTCGACGATGGCATAGTTCAAGGGATGCTGCACGCACTGGGATAGGTCAACAACCATGTTATCCCGCAAATAGTCAAAACCAAACTCATTATTGGTGCCATAGGTAGTGTCAGCTCGGTAGGCTTCACGGCGGGAGACGGGTCTAAAATGAGACCACCGATTATCACCAGAATCAAAGCTGGGGTCATAGAGGCGGGAAGGAGCACGTTCATCTGGATTCTGTTGGGGATAAATGCTGGCGACGCTTACCCCCAGGGCATGATAGATAGGACCCATCCAGTAGGGGTCTCTCCTTGCCAGGTAATCATTAACCGTAACCAGATGACAGCCCTGACCGGTAAGGGAGTTCAGATAGAGGGGGAGGGTAGCTACCAGAGTTTTGCCCTCACCAGTTTTCATCTCGGCAATTTTGCCCTGGTGAAGGACAATTCCCCCCATCAACTGGACATCAAAGTGGCGCTGACCTATTGTCCGCTTGGCAGCTTCACGAACAGCGGCAAAAGCCTCGGGTAAAAGTTCATCAAGTGAACTACCGCCTTTAAACCGAGTCTTAAACTCATCAGTCTTGGCACAAAGTTCCTCGCCACTGAGCTTTTCCAAATCAGGTTCCAGCTCATTTATCTGGTTTACTATCGGCTGTAGCCGCTTCAGCTCTTTATCATTAGAATCAACAAGTCCGCCCAGCCACTTAAGCATAATCCTCACTCTTAATCAGCTCTCTGGCTCTTTCCAGCATTGAATCCCGGACCATAACTCTGACCTCACCCATCCCGTCAACAGCGAACACATGCACTGAAGGAGCCGCATTTGACTGCAGGAGGCAAGGTATCCCGTAGCTCTCAAGCAACCCTTTAATCACCTGAGCCTCCAGCTCACTTGCCGACTTATATACCTCTACTAATTTTTCGCCCTTATTCAAACATAGCTCCTATAGATTGTCCGGTATGAATACGGTGGATGGCTTCACCCAGTAGTGGTGCTATGGGTAAAACAGTAATCTTATCTAATTTCTTATTATCGGCAACGGGAATGGTATCAGTAACTACTACCTCTTTTACCGGGCACGAAGCTATCCTCTGGATAGCCGGACCAGAGAATACAGGATGGGTGCAGCAGGCATATACCTCTTTCGCCCCCTGCTTGTTTAAGGCAGAAACAACATTTACCAGGGAACCAGCGGTATCTATTTCATCATCTAATGTAAGAGCCACCTTGCCTTCCACCTCACCGATAACATTTAGTGTCTCCGCCTGGCCAGTATTACCTACCCGTCTCTTTTCCATAATAGCCAGCGGGACATTAAGCTTAGTTGCCATGTCTCTTGCCCGCTTGGAAATACCTATATCAGTAGCCACTACTACTAGGTCATCAAAGATTATCTGTTCAAAGTAATGAATAAACAGGTAAAGAGCGGTCAGTTCATCAACCGGTATGTTAAAAAAGCCCTGAATCTGCGCCGCATGCAAATCTACTGTCAGCACTCGGTTGGCACCAGCCACGGTGAGCAGGTCAGCTACTAACCTGGCTGTTATTGGCACCCGGGGTTGGTCCTTCTTGTCAGTGCGTCCGTAACCATAGTAGGGGATTACGGCGGTAATACGCCCGGCTGATGCTCTCTTCAGGGCATCAATCATAATTAATAATTCAACCAGACTCTTGTTTACTGGGGAAGAGATCGGCTGGACAACAAAGGTATCTCGTTGGCGAACATTCTCCAGAATATGAACAAAGATATTTTCATTACTGAACTCAAAGACATCACACTTACCCAAAGGTATACCCAGATATTCAGTAATTGCTTGGGCTAGGGCAGGATGGACATTACCGGTGAACACCTTCAAGTCATCCATTAATTATTTACCCCCTTTAAATTCAGCCTTTAGCTCATCCCAGATAGATTTATTATAGCACTATTGTTTACCAACCTCACCCCCTTTATATATTTCTATCAGGTAACCCTATCCCCTTCCCGCGAGGAATAACTCTTTCTATTCTAGGGGAAGGGGAAGATTTAGAAAAGAGGGGCTTCGCCCCGGTTAAACACATGTTTATGTACTTATTTGGTAGTACGCGTTTCTGTACTTATTCGGTAGAGGGATTGAAAGGGACGCCAGTCCCTTTCAAGAAATCAATTTCCCCCTCCCTTTATAAGGGAGGGGGATACAGGGGGTAGGTTACCTAATAAAAACCTAAGGGGGATTATTAAGCAATATCAGTCATCAATCCCAGGTACGGGAAAGCGGTGGCAGAGCTGGCTAACCTCCTGGCTTACCTGGGTCTGAATGTTCGGGTCACCAATGTTGGAGATTACCTTTACAATCAGTGAAGCAATGAGCTTCATTTCCTCTTTGCCAAAGCCACGCGTGGTTACTGCTGGTGTGCCTAGCCTGATACCACTGGTTATCACCGGTGGGTATGGGTCGAAAGGAATGGCATTCCGATTAAGCACAATACCTGTTCTCCCTAAAGCCTCCTCAGCTTCTTTGCCGCTGACGCCGGTCTCGGTGAGGTCTACTAGAATCAGGTGGTTATCGGTTCCGCCTGATATCAGGCGCAGTCCCAGTTGTTGGAGTTCGGTGGCTAGAACAAGGGCATTATCCAGTATAGCCTGTTGGTAATCTAGGAAGTTAGGTTGCATTGCTTCATAAAAAGCTACCGCTTTGGCAGCAATGACGTGCATTAAGGGACCACCCTGCATCTGAGGGAAAACAGCCGCATCTATGGCTGAAGCCAGCTCACTGCGGCATAAGATGAACCCACTTCGTGGGCCACGTAGTGTCTTGTGACTGGTTGAGGTTACTATATCAGCATAGGGTACCGGGGTAGGATGTAGACCCACCGCTACCATACCAGCTATGTGAGCCATATCAACCATAAGCCGTGCCCCCACCAGGTCAGCAATATGCCGAAAACGCTCAAAATCAATAATCCGGGGATAAGAACTGGCTCCAGCAACAATCAACCTGGGCTTGTGTTTTAAGGCAAGCTCCTCCACCTGTTGATAGTCAATTCTTTCTGTTTCCTTATTTACACCATAGGGGATGAAATTATATGACTTACCTGAGAAGCTTACCTTAGCACCGTGAGTAAGATGACCGCCATGAGCTAGGCTCATACCCATAACCGTGTCACCATAGTTAAGCAAGGCATAGTAGGCTGCCATGTTAGCCTGAGCCCCACTATGTGGCTGGACATTAGCATGTTCGGCATGAAACAGCTCTTTAGCCCGCTGGATAGCTAAATCTTCCACTGTGTCCATATTCTCGCAGCCACCATAGTAGCGCTGCTTGGGATAACCCTCGGCGTATTTGTTAGTCAGAAACGAGCCTTGAGCCTCAAGCACTGCCCGACTGGTATAGTTCTCAGAGGCGATAAGGTTTATTGTTTCCCTTTGTCGCTTTCCCTCCAGATAGAGGGCGTGGCTGATTTCTGGGTCAGTGTGACTTAAATAGCTCATTTTCTCCTCCCCGATAAAGTCTACAACTGCACCCTTATACTGTCAACCGCCCTCTATCTAAATTGACTGTTGATTAACCTCACCTCCTTAACTTTTCGTTTGGAGACCCTATCCCCTTTATCCCCTTCCCCTTGCCAAGGGGAAGGGGAATTATATTCTATGAAGGGGCTGACGCCCCTTCATACTTCCCGTAGAGCAAAGGAGAGACTCTGTTAGAGGAGCCACACCATTTTAAACCAACTACTCCCTTGGTAAGTAGAAGGGGAAGAGACTTTAGAGAGGGGCGAAGCCCCTCTCTTACCTACACTCCCC
>CAZTRJ010000036.1:0-13310 GCA_964616615.1 uncultured Dehalococcoidales bacterium | reverse complement strand
CTTTACTCGTGGCAAAATATTCTCCTCATAGATTGTTTACCAACCCCTCACCCTTTATCCCTCTCCCCTTCATAAGGGGAGAGGGAAGATAATTTCTTAAAGGGGCTTCGCCCCTTTTAATCCCTTTACTAAATAACCTTCCCTTATTTACTTAACACCGTATGGTAAAAGCCTTTTTATTCGAGTCCTATCACTAGGACTTACCAGTATCATCTCATCAAAAAGGCGCTTAGTCCGTTTGGCTTTTCGGCGGCGCAGGTGGCTCTTCGGTCCCCTAGTCCGCATAATTTTGCCGCTACCGGTAATGTGGAAACGGCTCTGTGCCCTCTTATGAGTTTTAATTTTCGGCATTCTAAGATTCCTTCACCTTAGCTTTCTGAGTAGCTGCTGGCGACAGAATAATGAGCATCCTTTTCCCGTCTATCACCGGTTGTCTCTCAACCGAAGCCACCTCGGTTAATGATTCTGACATTCTCTGTAATAATCGCCAGCCAATTTCAGGGTGGGTGATTTCACGTCCTCTAAACATTACTGTCACCTTAACTTTGTCCCCACCATTCAGTAATTTCTTGACCAGTCTCGCCTTAGCCTCAAAGTCATGGTCGCCAATCTTGGGTCGTAATCGGACTTCTCTGAGCAGGGAGACCTTCTGATTCCTTCTCGCCTCGCGCTCTTTCCTCGCTTGCTCATACCTGTACTTCCCATAGTCAAGAAGGCGACATACCGGAGGGACTGAGGCAGCAGCTACCTCAACCAAGTCAATATTATGCTCCCTGGCTATCTCCCGTGCTTGATACAAGGGCATAATCCCTAATTGCTCCCCCTTCTCCCCCACCAGGCGAACCTCTTTAGCTATAATCCGCTCGTTAACCCGCAGATTCTTAATTATGTCCTTACTTACCTCCACCAAGCACAGGTATTTTGTAGATAGAAACTATAGCATATCACCTTAATACTAATCAAATGATAAGCACCATCATTATAACTTCAAGTCTTTTACCTTGTCCATTATAGCCATTTTAATGGTTTTCTTGAAGTTATCAAAGGATTGGGAAGTCAGTTGCTCCCCGCCATGCAAGCGGATGGAAACTGTAGAGTCAGCCACCTCTCTGTCACCTACCACCAGCATATACGGTATCTTATCAAGCTGTGCCTGCCGAATTTTAAGGTTCACCGTTTCCGACCGAGCATCAACTTCTACCCGTATCCCGTCGTTTTTAAGTTCAGCCCCCAGCTTATGAGCGTAATCCAGATGGCGGTCAGCTACCGGTATGACCATTACCTGAAGTGGTGCCAGCCACACCGGGAAGTCACCCCCATAGTGCTCAATAAGCGAGGCAAGGAAGCGCTCCATACTACCAAGGACAGTGCGATGCACCATCGCTACCAGGTGCTCCTCACCATCTTCACCAACATAGGTAACATTGAACCGCTGGGGGAGGTTAAAATCAACTTGAATAGTGGGTCCCTGCCACGCCCTACCCTGAGCATCCTCAAATTTAATATCTATCTTAGGTCCATAAAAGACACCCTCTCCCGGGTCTATCTTATAGGCAAGCCCTAGATGAGCCAGAGCCTGGCTTAATGTCTCTGTAGCCTCGTCCCAAACCTGAATAGAGCCAGCATACTTCTCGGGTCGAGTAGAGAGTAACACCCGATAACTGGTGAAGCCAAAGGTATCTATCATAAAGCGGGCTAAATCCAGAACCCCTACTACCTCGTCTTGTAACTGGTCAAATCGGCAAAAAATATGGGCATCATCCTGGGTAAAGCCCCTGACCCGGGATAGCCCATGTAATACCCCAGAACGCTCATAGCGATAAACAGTGCCCAGCTCGGCATAACGGATTGGTAGCTCACGATAGCTATGCCGCCTTGTTTTATAGATTAAGATATGACCCAGACAATTCATTGGTTTAATAATATACTCCTGCCCCTCTACCTCCATTGGGCTATATAAATAATCATGATAGAATTCCCAATGACCACTGGTTTTCCACAAATCTAGTTTGGCAATATGAGGGGTGTATACCATATCATAGCCCCGCTTAATGTGCTCTTCCTTCCAGAAATCCTCAATAACACGACGTATCACTGCCCCCTTGGGGTGCCAGAAGACCAGCCCTGGACCAGCTTCATCATGGATACTGAACAGGTCAAGCTCCCTACCCAATTTCCTATGGTCACGCCTGGCAGCTTCTTCAAGTTTTTCCAGGTGTTCGGCCAGAGCCTCCTCGGTATCAAAGGCAGCGCCATATATTCGCTGTAACATAGGGCGGCTTTCATCACCCCGCCAGTAGGCACCGGCAATGCTAACCAGCTTAAATGCTTTTACTTCCCCGGTAGAACTTAGATGAGGACCACGGCACAAGTCAACAAACGAACCCTGCCGATACAAGCTAACTTTATTATCTGGAATTTCGTCTATTAACTCCAGTTTATAGGGCTGAGTGGCAAACAACCGTCGAGCTTCTTTCTTAGCCACTTCCTCTCTAATAAAAGGCACATCGGAAGCAATTATTTCCCTCATCTTAGCCTCAATGGTCTCTAAATCATCAGGATTGAGGGAGCGGGGTAGAGTAAAATCATAATAAAAGCCAGATTCAATAGCGGGACCAATGCCAAACTTGGCATCAGGAAAGATTGACTGAACCGCCTCAGCCATAACATGAGCTGCAGAATGACGCATTATCTCCAGCTTCTCACCCTCAGTTGTTGGTTGCCCCTTGTCAAAAACCGTGGTTAAAATCCTCTCAATCTATCCAAATAAAAACCTCCCACTCTGTTTAGGAACGAGAGGCTCTAGCCACCCCGGTTACGCAGCGTCCACAAAAGTTATTATACCAGCCACAAGCTATAAGTGCAACATACCCGCCAAACCATCATAGCGAGTATCTGATGATTCCTTTCATCACCACCATCGCCTCTTTGCCCAGCCTTAGTTGAGCATCTTATCCACAGCCGCTTTTGCCCTCAAGCGGATATCCTCAGGGACTTTAACCTCAGGATTCATCTCCTGTAAAGACCATAAGACACTCTCCAGGGTGATTAACTTCATTCTGGGGCAGATAGCTTGCTCAGAGACAGAAATAAACCTCTTGCCTGGATTCTCCTTCCTCAGTCGGTGTATTATTCCCATCTCTGTCCCTACAATTATCTCCTTGGCTTCTGTTTTTGGGGCAAATTTACACATCCCACCCGTGCTCAAAACCTCATCAGCCAGAGCAATTACCTCTGGTCTACATTCGGGGTGAACTACTACCTTAGCTTGCGGATGCTCCTTCTTTAGCTTGATGATATCCTGCGGCTGTATTCTAATATGGGTAGGGCAAAAGCCGGGCCAGAGGTTCATCCTTTTATCAGTCTTGGTGGAAATATAATGACCCAGGTATTGGTCGGGGACAAATAGTATCTCCTCGGCATCCAGGCTTTCAATGACCCTGACGGCATTAGCCGAGGTGCAGCAGACATCTGATTCTGCTTTTACCTCCGCCGAGGAGTTAATATAGCAAACCACCGTAGCCTGTGGGAGTTCCCTCTTCTTCTCCCTCAGCTTTTCAGCAGTAATCATGTCAGCCATAGGACAACCGGCATGTATATCAGGAAGTAAGACAACCTTATCCGGGCAGAGGATAGAGGCAGTCTCTGCCATAAACTGGACTCCGCAAAATACAATCACCTCTGCCCTGGTTTTGGCAGCATCTTGGCTTAGCTCCAAAGAATCACCGACAAAATCAGCAATATCCTGAACCTCACCCAGTTGATAGTTATGAGCCAGGATAACAGCATTCCTCTCCCTTTTAAGGCTAAGGATTTCCTCTACCAGTTTGACATCTCTGTTTTCCATTAGCTTTCACCAATCAGTATATCATATAAGCTACGAAAATATGGAACAGGTTTATCTACAGGCTCACCCATTGGCCTACAGTTTTCAGGGCATGATGATGGGCGCCGAAATACTCAGTGAAAAGATGGAAGTAGTAGAGCTCCTCTTTGCTACGAACCATAGGATACTTGTCCTGTGCCTCAGCCAACTCACAGTCAGAAATCTGCTCCTCAAAGTATGCTGGTAGCACATCGGCAGAGCCGGAGCCCTGAGAGAATTCCTGTTTACTCCGCCATACTATAGATTGGGGTAACAGTCCTTCATACGCCTTGCGGAAAATCCATTTTTCAATTTTATGGTTTGCCTCAGGCTTCTGTTTATATTGAGGAGGTATGGTCATAGAGTACTGGAGTAGCTCTCCTGACACCAGCGGAGCCACGACGCGGACCGAGTTGCACATGTTCATACGGTCCAAGCGCAGTGAAGCATTATTATGCAAAAATCCAAGGCATTCCATCTGCCGGGCAAATAGTTCTTCGACCGGGTAGTCCATGAGGTATAGATAACCACAAAACACCTCATCACCTCCCTCACCAGACAGAAGCACCTGGATACCTCGCTCTTTAGCATACCGAGAGATGAGGTAGTTCACAATAGAACTTCTCACCAGAGAGGGGTCAAAGGACTCCAGATAGTAGATTACATCTGGTAGAGATACAAGAAACTGCTTGAGGTCCACGATGAGCTCATGGTGTTGGGAATCAATATAGCTAGCCATGAGACGTGCCCGCTGGACATCTTCGCTATCTTCTGTCCCTACAGCAAAGGTTTGGAGTTTAGCCCTCGGACCGAACTTTTCCTTATAGACCTTGCTTGCCAAGTAGTTGATGACGCTGCTATCCATCCCCCCACTAAGCAGTCCGCCAGTAGGCACACTGAAATCAAGGCGACTTCTTAAACTTCGCTCGATAATCTCCCGTATATCACTGGCCATGGTATCAACACTGGAGTCAGATAGTTTCGGCATACTTTCCGGCAGTTCAGCAAATTTGGTCAACTGCCCGCTGCTATCCATGTAGTAGCCATTGGAGAACTCATAGACCTCTTTGGTTATCTGTAAAATACTCTTGAGTTCAGAGGCAAGGTATAAAGTCTTATCTTTCCATCCATAGAAAAGGGGTTTTATCCCGAGCATATCACGGGCAGCGAAGAGATGTTTCCCATCAATGATGACAAACGAGAAGATGGCATCGGTCAAGTATTTGAGCATTTCCTTGCCATATTTGTGATAAAGGGCAAGCAGTAAACGCTCCTCTGGGAAAGGACCATCGGATATATTGTGGTCCCGAGCTAGGTCAGCCCAATTGCCTATCTGCCCATCATAGCAAATCATGAGGTCGGGATTGCCGGGGCTGCGAACAGGAATCTTCACCCTATCGTCACTAACAGCGCCGTCTGCCTGAAGATAGTTCTGAGCGGCGATGATTTGGTCACCTTCATGTATCGCTGAGACATAGGGTCCCCGGTGGGCAATTGCTTGCATCATGGCTTCCACCTGATTACGACTAGAGTTACCGCAGGCAACTGCCAACCCACTCATCCGATAAAAGCTCTCCCAAAAATGACGGCAAAAGCTCTCACTTTACCACCTCAAAGATAGCCACCAGCCCATGCCCACACCCCTGACCCCGCTGAAGCCTCATCTCAAGCTCCCTGAGGCAGTAGCCCAGTTGCGGCTCAATCAGGCTAGTCCGAGCATTCCCTATTTTTATCCTAGCGGCTGCTCCCACTATGCCCTTCATAGCCCTGGTCGCTCTCCTAAGAGGCAGAGGCATCTCTGGCAGTGCTTCCGGGAGCTTGCTTCCATCAACTAGTGCCTTGGTATAGGTTACCAAGTAGTTCCAGCAATCAGCGAACCTCTGGTAGTAGGCGTTTACCTCAGTGAAGCCATCTCCGGGGACATAGACAACCAGCGCCTCATCTAGACTGGTGCACAGCCCAGGTTCAAAAAGAGAATTGACCACCCGGCGCAGGGGCTGACAGTAGGGATTATATTGAGCGGTGTCCATATGGCGTCCCACAAATGAGGAACGGTCAGCCAGCTTCCGCAATGTGATAGCTCCTCCTACCTTCCTCTTTGCCTGTTGATAAATATTCAGAACCTCCTGTCGCCCCATAATCCTCAGTGGGAAACAGGTCACTTCTGACTGCTTTGCCCTACCGTCCGAGTGTATATAGGAGATGGCATAGTCCATCCACTGGTTATGCTCAATGTCCTTGGTCCACAGTGTTTGCCACTCATATGAGTAACGTCCTAGCCAATCAACCATGATGAGGGCACCATCCTGGCTATGCTTGGCGATGTTGCTCAAGAGTTCTATAGTCTGCTCATCGGTATTGTGGGACAGCGAACCATAGTTAGCCAGATACAGCTCGTAGGGTTCATCAGCGCCGGGGTCAAAGTCGTTAAAGTCCGAATGGATAAAGCTCATATTCTCTCTGTTACCATAGATAGCCTGGGCTTGCCCCAATAGCCCCTCGTTGATATCAATTCCTTGGTAGAACTTAAGCATGTCAGGTTCTATAACCTTGGCGTTGTCCTCTGAAATCAAGGACTTGCTATCGTTGATGCTGGTGATGAACTCGAAGCCATCCCCGCTACCGCATCCCAGGTCTAGAAGGTGAAGCCCTTCACTACGCTCCTTCTTTCGAGCTACCAGCCGTTTCAGATACGGTCTGAGGTAGAGTCCAAGCTCCACATCCTCCCAGAAGTAGCGCACATTGTCATATTTCCCCAGCAGGCCGTTGCGCTTCTGGTAGAGTCCGCTTTGCAATGCTTCATTGTAGGCATCCAACTTAGTCATAAGCTTGTCTAATCTTCCTGACTGGTGTTTAACGCCTCTATTACCCTTACTGCTTGAAAGCCATCAGCACCATAGCCATCAGCACCTATGCTTTGGGCAAATTCCTCTGAGGTGGCAACCCCACCAATGATAACCTTCACCTTATCCCTGACTCCACTGTCGGTGAGTGCCTGGATAGTGTCCTTCATCCGTAACATAGTGCTGGTAAGTAAGGCAGATAGTCCCAGAAACTGAGGCTTCTCCTCCCTCACCGCAGCTACGATAGCTTGAGGGCTAATGTCATTTCCTAAATCCTTAACCATATAACCGGCACCTCGTAGCAGTATTGAGACTATGTTCTTCCCAATATCGTGAAAGTCCCCTTTCACCGTAGCCATAATTATCTTGCCTTTGGACTTGATGTTACTCTCGATAAGGTAAGGCTCCAGTATCTCCATAACTGCTCCCACTGCTTTTGCCGAGGCTAGCATATCTGGAAGGTAATACTCCTCAGCCTCAAATTTCCGTCCCACGATGTCCATACCTTCGCTTAGTCCCCGCTTTATTATATCCTGGGAGCTAATGCCTTGGGCAAGGGCTCTATCGGTAAGCTCACTGACCCCAGCCTGCCCCACCAACCCCTCATCAAAGCCTTCGTCATCCCGGGTTATTCTTCCCTGGATGACATTCTCCTTTATAAGTGCCAGTATATCCTCCGTCATCATCTACCTCCAATCCTATCAATTTCTCAGTCTTGTCAGCAGACCAGGCACTTCCTGAAACACCCTATCCACAACCGGCTGGGCTATATGGGATGGGGGCAATGACAAAATCTCCTCCATCCTCTTTTGCGCCCAAAAGAGCGTCTCGTCCACCATATCTTTACCCTCGAAGGGATACGGGGGTGTAATCTCCCCAGAGCGAAACGCTCTCCGCACAAAGAGAATGTAGAGCTTATCGGAGGTGCCCATGACCCTTCTTACCTGCTTCAGAGATTCTGAAATCCTATCAGCGGTTACCATCGGCTGGCTGACAAACCTCTTTAGCATACTTATGTGGGCATCATCCAGCACTGCCTGAACAGGGCAGAAGGTATTGGTTCGCTCCAGAAGACCAAAAGCATAGTGAATATACTGAGGACCAGCGAGTGTCACCAGGATGTGCGAAAATAGCCTTTCCACCGATGCCTGTATCCCCGGTACCTTTACATCAGAGACACCGCCGGTGGAGTAGCAGGGTAGACCGTAATAGCGTGCCATCTGCACGCAGTCAATGTTATATTGATTGAATTCAGGGACTCCGTAAGTGTCATAAAGGTTATCCAGACGGGTTCTGCTGGGCACACTTCCATAGAGCACAGGAGTACCTTTGTTTACCAGTTGAGTTAAGGCGATACCAACCAGAATCTCAGCATTAATCTGAGCCACCATACCATCTTCTCCAATAGGTGCAGTGGAGCCACCCTGGGGGGAACTGGAGATGACCAATGGGATGCCACTCTTGGCTATTTCTATCGCCTTCTGTGTGGTATCGTCCACAAGCTGTAGAGGGCTTTTTACTATACAGGTGATGAAAGAGATGATGGGATTCTCCCTTAACCTGTCCTCGCCACCAGCTATAGTCTGAGCCATCCTGACCACATTACTCAGTTGACTGAGCTCGGTAAGCCCGGACATCACATGCTTAGTGGTATTGTTCAGTGAGACAAAGAACTTGTTGACATCCTTGTTATCGTCGGTGATGTCATCATCCTGAATATTGACCGTGCGCAGAAAGCTGTCCCAGGAGTCCAGATGCTCACAGAGACGCGCTGCCCTGGCTAACCGGTCCACAGTGCCCTTCTCTACCCTGAACACAGGGAACTCAACCTCGGTGCCCGGGTTACGCTTACTGACAAAAGTCTCCACATCCACATCCAACCATTTGTTAGCCTCAGAGCCTGAGGCGAAGCGCACCCTAGGCTCATGTCCATCGAGAATAAGGCAGTTATTTTCATCTCGTGCACCGAGCTTCACCACTTTTGGTGCTGCCTGTACGGCATCGGTGATTACCGTTCCCGGTATCTTGAGCCGCCAGCAGGCGGCACCTCCCTGGTTAATGGACGAGATATCAGCGCCGTGGTCGCCAAAGACCTCAGCCGCCTGGCGGTTGAAACAAATCACACCAGGGTCAATCAATATCGCCAGGGAAGCCTGATGGAGCTGTTCCACCTGCTCCAGTTTGAGCCTGTGGTAAGGTTCTACCAGTACTCCTTGCCGTGCCACTGTGTTCCTCCTAGTCTACGCTTTACTTCGCTTGTCTCAGCCCAATTCAATAGCCACTAACTCCTCCTCTTCATCGGGTTCAATAGGAGTCATCAGCATGTCCTCGGCTCCGATTTTGAGTGACTCTATTAATTCTTCCTTAGTCCTTTCCTGAGCATTCACGCCAGGCAAATCTACCAGCCACCCAATCCACCAATCTCCGCTCTTCTTAATTACAGCTCTAAACTTCATGTAATATCACCTCCCCTCTTTCACTTGTCGAAAGGGACATTCAAATCTTTACAAATCTTTTTTGCAAGCTCATCAACTATTTCCGCATGTCTTGGAACCTCGGCTCTATATTTACCTCTTCGATATATGCTATGTCTACGGCCTTCCCTTAGAAGAAATGCACCATGTTGAGTTATATGCTTTATCAAGTCTTTTCTCTTCATTTATAGTATAGCATCACGCACAATTTTGCATAAAATCCCTCTCCCTTGAAGAGAGAACTATAAGGAATCTTACGCTTAGTCTACTAAAGTGCCTTTCTGGTGAGCCCTGATGTATCCCCTACACGAAGCATCCTTACCCGTAAGCATATCAGCCACCTTGATTAAGCTCATTATTTTGGTGTCAAGCGGATTCAAGATAACAGCATCCAGTCCAGCATAGGCTGCCATCAGCAGGAAGGCACGGTTTACCAGCTTTCTACCGGGTAGACCATAGGAGATGTTGCTCAAACCTAATACGGTGTTGACACCTGGATAGCGAGATTTAATCTGCTCCATAGTCTTCAGGGTGATTATCCCCTGGGTAGAATCCACAGCAATAGGAAGTATCAAGGGGTCGAAAAATATTTGCTCTGCTTTCAAACCTAACCCGGTCAGGTGTGCCATTATTTGCTCACAGGCGTCTAGACGTTCTTCTACAGTGGTGGGTATCCCCTTCGTCCCCATAGCCAGCGCCACCAACCAGGCATGATGCTCTGCGGCTATAGAACCGATGGAGGCTAGCCTCTCAGGCTCAGCAGTGACCGAGTTGATTATCAGCCTTTTACCCTGGTATTTGCCTAGCCCAGCCTCTATCAGGCCCGCAACCTCGCTATCAATAGCCAGCGGCTTATCCGTAGCTCCCTGAACCACCTCCACCAACCACTCCATGGTTGCCACTTCATCCTCTGGGGAACCATTCTTCATACCGCTATTTATATCGATAAAATCAGCACCGGCATCAGCCTCAGCTCTGGCTAGACTGGCCACGAATTCCATGTCCCTCCGAGCAATAGCTTCAGCCACAGACCTGTTTGATGCGTTGATACTTTCCCCAATTACTAACATATCAGTCCACGATGCCCTGAATCTCTGAGAGCACCTGCTCTCTTATATCAGCAGGCAAGCTCCAGCTATGGCTAGCTACAAGCTCTTCTACCGCCTCCGTTGCTCGCTCCAGAATAGTCTTCCCACCCTTAGCCTCCCATTCCCCCCGACTGTCCCTGTCGCTCAGCGAGGGCTGATAGTGCTCGCTCCGCATAAACTGCCTGGTATGCTTGGTGACGACAAAATTACCTCCGGGACCTACCTGCTTGATAAGGTCAAATGCCAGGGTGTCATCGTTGACCTTTATCCCGTCAACGGCTCTCATCACCATCCCCAGTATCTCGTTGTCGATAACATACTTCTCATAGCATGCGGTTAGCGCAAACTCCATGAGTCCCGCAGCATCATGAATGAAATTAGCACCAGCTAGGGCGCAGAGCAGGCTGGTGAGAGCCGACTCATAGCCACTCTGGGCATCCAATACCTTGGAATCAGTCATACCACCAGTGGCATAAAAGGGGAGTTGGTAAAACTGAGCCATCTGGGCACCAGCCGCATTAATGAGGCCCATCTCAACGGAGCCCGCCAGATAATTAAGGTTACTGAGGTTGGTGTTGGTAGCCACTGAGCCGAAGATAACCGGTGTCCCTGGATTAATAATCTGGGTAAGCATTACCCCCATTAATGAGTCCACAGTCTGGATTACCAGGTTTCCGGCAAGGGTTACCGGAGAGGTTGCTCCGCATAGAGGTTCAGCAGGACACACCAGAGGGATACCAGCCCGGGCAATGGTCACCACCAGGTCTCCATATTGCCTATCCATCCTCATCGGACTTATGCTACAGGTGATCATGGAAATGAGAGGGCGCTGGCGAAGTCTATCACCGGAGCCAGCGATTAGCTCTGCCATCTGTATCACCTGCTTCACTCCATCAAGGGTATAAATACCTCCCATAACATGTTTGGTGGTATTGTCCAGCCCGGTGAAGAAGCGGTTTACATCCACCTGCTCTACAGGCAGCTCGCTGGGATAGGTGGGCAGCATAAACAGGTGGATATTATCCAGCTTATCAACCAGTTTGGCAATACGCTTCAGGTCATTCAGGCTAGCCGGCTGCTTCTCACCAGTGTCGGGGTGATAGATATAGAGGGCAGTACCCCCGGTTCCCGTGTATACCCGGTGCCCACCCAGTATAATGTCATGCCTCTCATCCTGACCGCAGAGCCTGACCTCGGAAGGCGCCATCCCGATGAGTTCCATAGCCCTTTTCTGGGGCAGACGCACCAGGTGCTTTTTATGGTCGACCCATGCCTCCGCCGTCTTAAACAGTTCCAGTGCTGCTTCCGAATTTACCTCAAAGCCTACTTCCTCGATTACCCGCATTGCGGTCTGGTGAACCCTATGTATAGACTCCTCAGTGAGGGGCTTGAAGCTACCCCCGTCCAGTCCCCTTCGAATCACATCCCTCTCCCACCATGGCAATCATGTTTGTCGCAAGTTCTACAAGGATTATAATTCTCCACACTACCATCACGAGGACCAATACCAATAATACCTGATACTGACTTACGGGGAATCATCAAACACCCATCGGTCAAGCGAATTCCCATAGAATCGCCGCCCACAGCCCGGAAGAGCGTCCTCTGTTGACCTATATCCCAATCACAATAGCCGGGGCTAAAACGCTGGCTTATGACAAGACCCTGGTCATCAGCTATCTTCCTAACCCTGCCCTGGACGAAGTCAGCTATTCCATCAGCAGCAGCTGACCCTATTGCATCCAGCACAGTTGCTTGAACTATGAGCCCATCCTCAGCCAGCCGATAAGCCGTTTCCTCCAAGTGCTCGCCTATTGTCACCAAGAACACCGCAGCCTTTTTGCATTGCTCCAGCAACGAAGCAATGACCTGGCTTTCGAAGATAATCGAACCCTCAATAATAACGATGGAGCCTCGAACGCGCTCGATACCCCTGATGACACATGAATATGAGGGTTCAATAAGGTGGTGGACATTCTCTACATAGTCATTAATCAAAGATGCGAGACGAGTCGGCAGCTTGCAATCAGTGCAATATCCAATATTACGCAATACCTGCTGCCTATCGATGTCAATTCGGTCTTTAGTAGCTAACATATTGCTATATCATCCTTTCATCTGGAATGCCAAAAGCAGATGATTACTCCTGCCCTATACAAGAGTAAAATCCGGGGTATAGATATTCAACACAGGGGGTAACTCAGGGATAGCATGCAAAAAAAGTTTGTGGATTCTCGCGGAGCTTAATGAAGAGGGGAAGTAATTGATTATGTTAGCGGTGCAATGTAAGGAGAGAGAATTGAGCTATTATCTGTCTGTGGGGAGAAGGCGGCTAGAAAACCCCGGATCATATATCATCCTTTCACTTTAGTTCACTTTCAACCCCATTGTAGATTCTTCACTCCTTCCCAAACCTATAATTCAACATCTATTATTTTAGCATATAATTCGCTGTCTGTCCAGCCCGTGCACTCCTTCAGTACATAGTGACGCATCACTTTTCTCTTATTTTTTTTCACTGTTCCAAGAAGTTAAAAGGAGCTGACTAGCCCAGGGCTTGGTGAACTTGGTGATAGCATGAAGAGCTTGCGAGAACTCAGTCGCAGTGAAGAATTGCAGTATACCAGTTAGCAGGATGCCACAATGAGAAGGATAAAGCCCACAAAAAACATGGTCAGCGAAGCCCCAAGCAGAATATATAGTATCGGCTGTTGTAACAGATTCTTCTCTGTTTTTGGTCTTACATTTTCATGAACTTTTTCCTGGGGAACGGCTTCAGGGGGTAAATCACCCCTCTGTACCCACTGCTCATATAGTTTCTCCTTCCTTCTTCTCTGGAAGTAGTTCAACGTGTCCAGGATACTACTTAGTTTAGAAAGGACTACACTAAGTTTCATAACCTCAATTTATCTGTAATGAACGACTCTGTCAATACCCCACAAAAATAAAAATAAACTCCCTCAACGGGAGCTCCTAAAATAAAACTGGTATCAATGTGGGCGATACTGGACTTGAACCAGTGACCTCTGCGATGTCAACG
>CAZTRJ010000035.1:0-13421 GCA_964616615.1 uncultured Dehalococcoidales bacterium | reverse complement strand
GGTTGCTAAACGACCTCAGCTAAATTGACTTGACATATTAACCATGTTATCATAATTAAAAAACAGAACCATGTCAGCGCTGAAAGAGCTTAATGAGGAAATCGCACTCTGCCAGCAGTGTGAAATAGCCAGATACCGAACCAAGGTAGTACCCGGTGAGGGGGCAGAGAATGCTGATATACTCTTCATTGGTGAGGCACCAGGATGGTACGAAGACCAGCAAGGGCGCCCTTTTGTTGGTCAAGCAGGGCAATATCTGGATAAACTACTGGCTTCCATCAATTTGAAGCGAGAACAGGTCTATATTGCTAATGTAATTAAGTGCCGGCCGCAGGGAAACCGTGACCCCTTACCTGTAGAAATACAGAACTGCCGTAAGTGGTTGGAACGCCAGATTGAGTTAATTCATCCCAAAATGATTGTAACCCTGGGACGCTATTCTATGGAAATGTTCTTCCCCGGCAAGAGCATCGGCAAGATTCATGGCACTACCAAAAAGCAGGATAATGTTATCTACTATGCTATGTATCACCCGGCGGCAGCTCTTCACCAGCAAAGCCTTCGTCAGGCAATAGAGGCTGACATGCTTAGGATTCCGTCACTCCTCGCCCAAGCAGAGAGCATGGCGGAAGCTAAGCAACAACCACGGCAATTAGGTATGTTTGAGGTATAAGATTATGACTAAGCCAAGGTTAAGAGTAATCCCTCTTGGAGGCTTGAGCGGAATTGGCAAGAACATGATGGTTATGGAATACGAAAACGACATCATTATCATTGATGCCGGGCTTATGTTCCCCGAGGAAGAGATGTTGGGTATTGACCTGGTAATCCCTGATATTAGCTATCTGCTGGAGAAACGAGAAAAAATAAGAGGTATTGTCATTACCCACGGTCATGAGGACCATATTGGGGCTCTGCCCTATTTGCTACCCCAGCTTAATGTGCCGGTTTATTCCACAAAGCTTACCTGGGGTCTTATCTCGGTCAAGCTCAAAGAACGTAAGGCATTATCAGGGGCTAAGCTTAAGGTTATACCACCTGGCGGTCAGTTCACCCTGGGAAAATTCAAGGTAGAGTTCTTCCCCGTTTGCCACAGCATACCCGACGCCGTAGGTCTAATCATAAATACTCCAGTTGGCACCGTAGTTCATAGCGGAGATTTTAAGCTTGACTATACCCCAGTCAGTGGTAAACCAACCGACCTGTCCCGGCTGGCTCAGCTAGGAGCCCAAGGGGTTCTGCTTCTCCTCTCCGATTCTACTTATGCTGAGCTACCCGGATACACTCCATCAGAAAGGGTAGTTGGTGAAACCCTGGACCATATCATGGCTGATGCCCCGGGAAGGGTGATTGTGACTACCTTCTCGTCACTGGTCTCCCGTATTCAGCAGGTTATTGATTCAGCAGCTAAGCATCAGCGTCGCGTTTTTATTGTTGGGCGTAGTATGAGTGATACCGCACGCATGGCACTGGAGTTAGGCTACCTTAATGACCGTGATGGGGTACTGGGTCGACTTGATGAGCTTAAAAGTATACCTCATAATAAGGTTGTTCTGGTTACTACTGGAAGCCAGGGGGAGCCTACCTCAGCCCTGGTGCGTATGGCTAATCGTGACCACCGCCAGGTCCACATCCTTCGTGGGGACACAATAGTCATTTCGGCAACACCTATCCCAGGCAACGAAGCACTGATTAACCGAACTGTGGATAGCCTGTTCAAGCAGGGGGCTCAGGTATTATACGATAAGGTGGCACAGGTTCATGTTCACGGACACGGCAGCCAGGAAGAGCTAAAGCTACTATTAAATTTAGTTAAGCCAAAGTTCTTTGTCCCTATCCATGGTGAATATCGCCACCTGAGCTTTCATGCTAAATTAGCCCAATCGGTAGGCATACCACAAGAGAATACCTTTATCTTGGAAGATGGTGATATTCTTGAGATTAGCCCCCAGGCGGGTAAGGTAACAGGCAAGGTTACCTCAGGTAATGTATATGTAGATGGTCTGAGTGTAGGTGATATTGGCACTGTTGTCCTCCGTAATAGAAGGATGCTGTCAAGGGATGGAATAGTAGTGGTCATTATCGCGATTAATAAGCAAACGGGCAAACTGGTGGGGCGTCCTGACATTGTCTCACGAGGTTTTGTTGATACCAGGGAATCCAAGGATATGATAGATGAGAGTCGTGACTTGGTCGCCCGAGCTTTAGACCACAGTGGTGGCCGCCCTACCGAGTGGAGCTTTGTCAATACCAAGGTTAGGGATATACTAAATAAGTTTTACTATGAGCAGACCAAGCGCCGCCCCATGATTCTTCCGTTTATGGTTCAAGTCTAGCTTCAAAGTATGCTGGCTTGCCCAGGGGTTACATGGCTAAGAAGACAGCTAATATAAAGAGTAAACCAGGAAAGAAGCCTGAGAGAAGGTCGTGGTGGAGGCGGCTATTTCGCTTTGCCGTGCTATCAATAGGAGGACGACTGATACTGCTTAGCATCGTCATTCTGGCACTGCTATTCTTGATGAGCGGGACTTTTATGTCATGGGTTGTTGATGCTGCGGGGGGTATCTTAAGCCTGTTTGGCTGGGGGCTAGTCCTGATAGCCATAGCCGTTATAATCGTAATGGGAATGCTCTGGCGGCGGCAGTTGTCGGCTTTTATCCATCGCTGGAAGCTCTATCAATGGAATAAATGGCTGGGTGCTGTTGCCTTCATCCTGGCTATATGGGGAACACTAGCCCTGTTAAATCTGGGAGGAAGCTTTGGTCTGTATATCATTGGCTCCCAGGATTTTATCGGCGCTCTTCGCATACTGGGGCTAGCCTTCATCGGTATGATTCTGATGATACCCGGGGCTTTGCTCCGTTTTATCACCAGTCCCGGTTCACGGCGAGGCAAGTTGGCGCCCAAGCCAACCCCGCAACCAAAGCCAGCACCTCCCCCCGTTATAGAACCTCGCCGAGCCTTAGAGATGGAAGAGAGACCGGAACCGGAACGGGAACCAGAGAGGGAGACCGCTACCCCGGTGCCTACCCACCCCCCGGCGGAACAGGAACTAAAGCAGGTAGCCCAGGAGGTTTGGAAGAAATACGGTGAATCACCAGCGCTGGTTACGGTTGATGGTTGGCGGTTACCACCTATTGATATTCTGGACAGGTCTCCTGAGGCTGAGTTTGGTCAGGCTGACAATGTGCAGAGAGCGAGGTTACTGGAGGAAGCCCTAGCCAGCTATGGTGTTGAGGCTAAGGTAGTGCAGATAAATGTCGGGCCAACGGTCACCCAGTTTGGTGTCGAACCGGGCTGGGACAGGAAGATGAAGGAAGTAAAGGAGAGGGATAGAGACGGCAATATCCAGGTAAGACCAGAGGAGGTGTCCAAGACCAGGGTTAAGGTGGAGAGAATTACCTCACTGGCTAATGACCTGGCTCTGGCCCTGGCGGCGCCCAGTATCAGGATTGAAGCTCCGGTGCCAGGTAAATCCCTGGTCGGAGTTGAAGTGCCCAATACCATTTCAACTCTGGTCAGCTTGAGAGGAGTAATCGAAACCAGCCTGTTTCAAAAAATAGAGGGCAGGTCTAAACTATGTCTGGCACTGGGTAAGGGTGCTGGCGGTGAGGCGGTAGCCGCTGACCTGTCTAAAATGCCCCATCTGCTTATCGCCGGAGCTACCGGCAGTGGCAAGACTGTTTGCCTTAACTCTATTATCTGCTGCCTCCTGCTACATAATACCCCTAATGAGGTTCGGTTCATTATGATTGACCCCAAGCGGGTAGAGCTAACGCCGTTCAATAGCATACCTCACCTGGCTACCCCGGTTATAGTTGATACCAGTAAAGCCTTGAGCACGCTCCGCTGGCTCAGCCAGGAAATGGATAAGCGCTATCAGCAACTGGCTACCGCCGGTGCCCGTAACATTGAGGGTTACAACAAGAATAAACACGGAGATGAGAAGCTTCCTTACCTGGTATTAATCATTGACGAACTGGCTGATTTAATGATGACCGGCTTTGATGAGGTGGAGCATATCCTGTGCCGGTTAGCCCAGCTTGCCCGAGCTATAGGCATCCACCTGGTGGTGGCTACCCAGCGTCCCTCGGTGGATGTGGTTACGGGCTTAATCAAGGCTAACTTTCCCACCCGCATTAGCTTCGCTGTTACCTCTCAGGTAGATTCACGCACCATCCTTGATGGTGGTGGTGCTGAAAAGCTATTGGGTAAAGGGGACATGCTCTATATGCCCACTGAGGCGGGCAAACCTAAACGTCTTCAGGGGTGCTATGTCTCCGATGCCGAGACGGAGAGGCTGGTTTACTTCTGGGGGAGTCAGCGCCGGGAAGAGGTAGCTCAGCTAAAGATTGAGGAGGTCGTTGGAGCACCAGCTGCTGGTAGAAAAGAGGGCTTCCCTGAAGACCCACTTCTGGTAACAGCCAGGCAACTGGCAAAGGAATACAAGCATATATCTACCTCTTTCTTACAGCGGCGGTTACACATCGGCTACCCCCGAGCCGCCCGCATTATGGAACAGCTTGAGGCGGAAGGGATAAAGGGGGAAGAGGGGTAAACCTCCCGCTCACTTCCCCTTCCCTCTCAGCCTCTTTAAAATAGCATCCATATATATTCTAGCCAGGCTTCGCCCGTGCTGGGGCATCTGCTCCTGTTTCTTTTTGAGCTTCTTCTCCCGCCGCTCCTGTCTGGTCTCTATCGGCTCGTCGTTCACTTCTTTATCTCCACCGGTTCAAACTCTTTTCTCAGTTCAATGATGCGGTCGCGAAGTAGTGCTGCCCGCTCAAACTCCAGGTTTCGGGCTGCCGTTTTCATTTGTGCTTCCAGCTCTTTAATCAGGCGAGTTATATCCTCTTTATCCACCGGGGCAGCAACATAGGGAGCACGAGTCTCAGCTACCGCCCGCACCCGTTCCGTAATGTCTTTAATCGCCTTCCTTATCCCCTGGGGAGTAATGCCGTGCTCTTTATTATAGGCTTCCTGAATCTGGCGGCGGCGCTGGGTTTCGCTTATGGCATTAGCCATAGAATTGGTAGTGGTGTCGGCATACATGATGACACCACCGTCTATGTGGCGGGAGGCACGCCCCATCGTCTGAATTAAGGCTCCCTCCGACCTCAAATAGCCCTCCTTATCCGCATCCAGAATAGCCACCAGGCTTACCTCGGGCAGGTCAAGCCCCTCCCGAAGCAGGTTTATCCCTACCACCACATCATAAACACCAAGCCGAAGGTCGCGCAATATCTCCACTCTTTCCAGGGTATCAATCTCGGAGTGAAGGTAGTGGGTCTTTATCCCCATCTCTATTAGATAGTCAGCCAGTTCTTCGGCCATCCTCTTGGTCAGGGTAGTTACCAGACAGCGCTCCCCCCGGTCAACCCGGCTCTTAATCTGGTCGAGCAGGTCATCAATCTGTCCCTTGGTTGGCTTGACCTCAACCACCGGCTCAAGGAGACCGGTAGGTCGGACTAACTGCTCCACCACCTGCCGACTGTGCTCATACTCATAATCTGCCGGTGTCGCTGAGGTGTAGATGACCTGATTGATGCGCTGTTCAAACTCGGTGAAGTTCAGCGGGCGGTTGTCTAGAGCCGAGGGCAGACGGAAGCCATATTCTACCAGGGTTTCCTTACGGGAGCGGTCGCCGTGATACATACCACGAATCTGGGGCAGGGTCATATGCGATTCATCAATTAATAGCAGGAAATCTTCGGGGAAGTAGTTAATCAGCGTCCACGGTGGACTCCCCGCCGGCCGCTGGGAGAGGTGGCGGGAGTAGTTTTCCACACCAGTGCAGAATCCGGTTTCCCTGAGCATCTCTATGTCGTAGTTGGTGCGTGCCTCCAGCCTGGCTGCCTCCAGCACTTTTCCCTGCTGTTTTAGCTCGTTCAGCCTCTCTTCCAGCTCCTGTTGTATGCTTTCAATCGCCAGCATCAGCTTGTCGTGGGAGGTAACAAAGTGCTTGGCGGGATAGATGTCCACCGAGTCCAGTTCAGACAATACCTCGCCGGTTAATTGGTCTATCTTGACCATACGCTCCAGAGTATCGCCGAAGAACTCAAGCCGCAGGGCTAGCTCCTCATAAGCCGGCTGTATCTCCAGGGTATCGCCACGAATACGGAACTTGCCCCGGCTGAAGTCAATATCATTACGCTCATACTGCATATCTACCAGCTGGCGAAGGAGCTTATTTCGGTCGTAATTATTACCTCGTTCCAGGCTGCAGACAAAGCCATGGTATTCCTCAGGTGAACCCAGACCGTAGATACAGGATACCGAGGCAACAATAAGCACATCACGGCGCTCAAAAAGGGAACGGGTAGCTGAATGGCGCAGCTTATCTATCTCTTCGTTGATATCGGCGTCCTTCTCAATATAGGTATCGGTGCGGGGGATATAGGCTTCAGGCTGGTAGTAGTCGTAATAGCTGACGAAGTATTCTACAGCGTTGTTGGGGAAGAACTCCTTGAACTCGGTGCAGAGTTGGGCAGCCAGTGTCTTGTTGTGGCAGATAACCAGCGTAGGCTTGTTTACCCGGGCAACGACATTAGCCATGGTAAATGTCTTGCCACTGCCGGTAACCCCGAGCAGTGTCTGGTGCTTATAGCCCTTATTCAAGCCATCAGCCAGCTCATCCACCGCCTGCGGCTGGTCGCCGGTCATTCCAAAATCGGAAACAATTTCAAACTGGGGCATAGCTTATCCTATTAAAAAATCTTCTATAAATAGTATATCTTCTTGCCGCACTGGTTACAATCAGAGACTATAAGCGATATAATAGAGCATGACAAGGTAAATGGCGAGGTGGCGGAAGATTTCCATCATCCGGTAAACACAGACTCAGTGCTCAGGAAATACGCAGGCTGCTAGGCAATACACCTGATGCAAGGGGCTAACCACCTCCCCAGCTTAATGCTAGGGAGGGAGGACACCTCGTGTCGGAAGCCCTCCAGGTGCTATTCCAGGATTGCTGCCAACAGTGCTTCCCAGACCGAGGTAAGTTCATCGATGGTGACCTCGTAGTTGGCGACATCGCCATGGGTCACCTGACCCTCAGCCTCGAAATCGCCGAACATCTTAACCGCCGCTGCATACATATCATCCTTAGCCGAGAGCATCTGGTAATAGAGGTTTGAGACGATGTCATCGCTAGCAGGGTCACAGTACTCTAGAGCAGCAAACTCGTTGGCCTTCTGCTTGAAGTCATCCATCTTATTCTGAAAATCCACCTTTTCCTCGGGCGCATCCATCAGGACATAGGCCAGGGACTCCTCAATCGCCTCCATTATATCCTTATGCATTAGCAGCAGATCCAGCGCCGCGGCAGCATCCTTGTCGGCTTCCAAGGAACCTTGTTCTACCCTGTCCACATATGACTTAGTGAACGGGCCAAACAAATCCGTGAGAGCGTCGATGTCCGCCTCAAAGGTGTTGACCAGGAGCATAAAGCTCCCTCCGCCACTCTCATACTCAGCGAACATGGCCTCCGCTGAAGCCGTCACATTTTCTTTCGCAGTGATTATCTGGGCAAAGGTGTCACTGTCTGCTTGGCTGAGACCGGCAATAGACTGAAACTGCTCAGCACGATTATCAAAGTCAGCCATCTTGCTCTCGAAGTCTGTTTTCTCCTCCGTATCGCCAAGCAGGGTATAGGCAAACGCTTCCTCAATGCTCTCCATAATGTCACCATGCATCCCTGCAAGCACTATGGCTGCCTCAGCCGAGGTTGCCTCACCCGGCTCCGCTGGCCCATCGGAGGCACAGCCAGATGTACTCACCACCAGCAGCGCCAGCATCATTATCGGCACGCATACCCAACTAAAACCCTTGCGCATGATAATCTCCTCTTTAACTAGCTTGATTAAGAGCATAAACCATCGTCCCTCCCCTGTCAACAGGTCATACCGAACAAGCCCAGAGTCCCTTGGGAGAAAGACATTGGCAGATTCTCTCTTGTCAATCAGCCTGACAAAGGAGATTAGTTACCTACCTCAATCCCTTTAGGTTGTTATCAGTCAACCTACCCCCTTACCCCCTCGGTCTCCCTCTCCTTCTGTCTGGTATGTCATTGCGAGCCAAAGGCGAAGCAATCTTAATCTTTATCTTTATTGCTAAGTTCTTCATTGTATAAAAAGGTTGGCTCGTTTATAATACCTGAGCAGTCTGAAGAGGAGGTGTCCTCATTAAACTAGAGCTAATCGTCCCGGCGACACAAGAGAACAACGGAAAACAAAAGAAAACTCTATGCCCGCCCCTAGGCCTGGCGATGGTCGCCGCATTAACCCCGCCAGAGGTAGAAGTCTCCTTAACTGACGAGAATGTCACAGTTATTGATTTCCAAAAGGAAACCGACTTAGTGGGGATCACATCGCTAACTGTGACGGCACAACGTGCATACGAGATTGCCGATACCTTCAGAGCCAGAGGAGTGAAGGTTATCTTAGGGGGTATCCATCCTAGTATGCTGCCCGAAGAGGCAAGTCAGCACGCTGATTCCGTGGTCATCGGAGAAGCCGAGGGAATTTGGCCGGGTGTGGTTGAGGATTTCAAGGCAAACAAGCTACAACGGGTGTACCGACAGCCTGAGCGACCCAGCTTGCTCGGCTTGCCTATCCCCCGGCGAGACTTGTTTGCCGAGGCGGCTTACTTCGTTCCGCGCACTATCTCAACCACCAGAGGTTGTCCCTACTCCTGTTTCTTCTGCTCAGTTACCTCCTTCTTTGGTCATACTTATCGCTGCCGCCCGGTAGAAGAAATCCTCAAGGAAATCGAAACATTCAACAAAAAAGGACCCACCATCTTTGTCGACGATAATATCGTTGGCAACCCCAAGTTCGCCAAAGAACTTTTTCGTGCCCTTATTCCCCATAAAATTAAGTGGGTTGGCCAGGCCTCGGTCACGATAGCCAGAGATGACGAATTACTCAAACTGGCAGCGGC
The DNA here is from genome assembly GCA_964616615.1 of uncultured Dehalococcoidales bacterium. Lineage (GTDB taxonomy): Bacteria > Chloroflexota > Dehalococcoidia > Dehalococcoidales > DAOVUZ01 > DAOVUZ01. The sequence continues at coordinate 4,481 of CAZTRJ010000035.1, read as the reverse complement.
TAGTGGCTGTATCGACCTATTCATCGGGTTTGAGTCACTATCCCAAGCCAATCTGGTAGCAGTGGGCAAGAAGATTAATGTGGTGGACGAATACGAAAATGTGATTAGAAAGATTCACTCCCACGGCATTGCCATCCACGGTTTCTTTATCTTTGGCTTCGATGAAGAAGATGAAGATGTTTTCCAACGTACCGTCCGCTTTGCCCAGAAAATGCGGCTAGAGACCGCTCAGTTTGATCCTCTCACGCCGTATCCGGGCACCGCCTTCTGCGAAGCCATGGATGAGACTGGCCGAATACTTACCAAGGACTGGTCACAGTATGGGTATAACCTCACCTTTGAGCCAAAGTCGATGTCACGAGAGAAGCTGCAAGCGGGACATGACTGGGTTTGGCGCGAGTTCTATAGCCTACCCTCGATTTGGAGGAGGGTCGGTGTGGCACGCCGTAATTTAGCGATGCTTTGGGCAGTGAATCTCTATTATCGAGCTCACTTGCAGGGACAAAACGGTAAGTCTTTATTATCGAGCTTTCTGGCGAGGATAAAACCAAGTTAATAAACACAGCAGGAATTTCGAATCCTACCTCGTCTCTAAGCAAGGGTGGAACTTCAAAGCGTGAGCGGCAGGATAGGCAGAATGTCTCTATCTATCGCTTAAATGCCATCCAATATAAGGTGAAGATAACTGTCAGATAGGCAATTGCTCTGACTATAATCAGGACGGTGGTCAAGGTCTCTTTTAGCCCGAGAAGTATTGAAAGGTGTGTGAGGCCAAAGAGCCCGAAGGCTATAGCAATATATAAGGGTGCCTTATTTTCGCTTTTGTTATAACCTACATAGCCCAAGACAAATATTATGGCGCAGAGTATCAGGTTTGTCATGTAGATTGGGTCCCAGGTAAATGTCATTTGTTATCCCTCCTGTTATTTAATCCCCCCATTCTTATCCATCGCCTGCGTTTGCTCACCGCTCATCCCAAAATCGGAAACGATTTCAAACTGGGGCATAGCTTCTCCCGCCAAAAGCCTTCTATATAATAGCATATCTCTTTACTATTTGAGCTTCAATTAGAGATTATTCTATCTCATCCCCTACCCCTCCCCCTCTCCTACACATTTGGCAAGCATCACAAAGAAGACCGTCGGGTAATAATGCCCAATCCTCTCCACCAAGTGATTCTGGTAATATATGTTCTTGTGTATTAAAAGGGCCAGTAGTTGATTTACAGAAGATGCATTTTGGCAATTGGTTGTCTCTTCCTAACCCTCATATCTCCAGCAAATTAAACCCGCTATCTTTGTCGGGGAGGCGGGTGGCTTTGGTATCGGTGATTTCGTAGATGATGGCTTCGCCCACCAGCCAGGTGGTGACGCCGTTTCGCAGGCAGCCGGTCATTGTCCTTCCCGCTCGTCCTAGGGCAGCGTGTATATGCAGGGTTGGTTTCCCATCTTCATCAGGGGCGAGTATGCCAACTCCTACCACTTCATGGGCGCCGTCTACAGGCAGGTACATTGGTTCCGGCGGTCTTTCCTCAGAGCGTCGGGGACCAACGACCACCTCACCGCCTCCGATTCCACCCACCAAGATAACGTGACCGACGGATATGCCTTTCTCCTCGGCGAAACATTCAATACAATCGGGCACAACATCGCCGTCCTCAAGTCTTATCACAAAAATTCGTCCCAAGCGTCCTTCACTCGCCTTCATCACTTCCCCCCGAAATAACCCAGGGCTACTTTGATTTTTTCTTCAAGGCTGAGGTCGGAGGAGGGGGGCAGGGTGGCTACGGCACGGTTGGCTTCGGAAACGGAATAGCCGAGGGAGGTGAGGGCAGCTAAAACATCGGCGTTTTCCTGAGCCAGTGCCGCCGCCGGGGCAGTTATCCAGCCGGCACCTACTTTGTCTTTGAGTTCCAGGATAAGCCGGTTAGCCACCTTTTTGCCTATTCCTGGAATCACCGTCAGCAGGTCAGTGCTGCCGGTAGCAATCGCCATGGTAAGTTTCTCCACATTCATTGCCGAAAGCATTGCCAGCGCCAGCTTGGGACCCAGCCCCGATACACTAATCAGGGTCTGGAAAAGCCCTAATTCGTCAGCCGAGCCAAAGCCATAGAGGGTAGCATTGTCCTCCTTGAGATGAAGATGGGTATATAGCTTTACCTCCTCGCCGCTAGTGCTCAATGTGCTCAGGGTAGAGGTCGGCATAAATACCTGAAAGCCGATGCCACCAACATTAATAACTGCCCACTCACTGCCCAGCAACTCCAATTTGCCGTGAAGACTGGCTATCACCTGTTCTCCTTAATCACTCGCTCTGGCGAGTAAACTTTGCAGTTGTATCTCACGCCAGTGGCAGATAGCCACCGCCAGGGCATCAGCTGCATCGTTGGGCTCGGGAACCTGGGATAACCCCAGTTGGAGCCGGACCATCTCCTGAATCTGCTCCTTGGAACTGGCTCCGTAATCGGTAACCTTCTGCTTGATCTCGGTGGGGGCGTATTCATAGACGGGGATTTCGCTGTTAGCTGCCGCCAGCATCGCTACTGCCTGAGCCCGGCCGATGGCTAATGCCGACCTCGCATTCTTGGATATAAAAGGTTGCTCTACCGCTACGGCATCGGGCTGATGGTGACAGATAATTTCCCGAAGCTTGTTATATAAATAGCTTAAACGCTCCCCGATGGGGGAGCGGGTTGAAGTACTCAGGGCACCATAGTCAACCAGGGTTATTTCATCCTCCCCGGTCTCTATTATTCCGTAGCCCATAGTTACCGTGCCCGGGTCAATACCTAAAACTCTCATCTTGCCAAGGTTGACATAATAATCAGCCTGAAACTTGTAATTGATACTTCTCCAGGACAGAATCGGGAAAGTCAGCATTACTGGACACATGCTGGACTTCGTCCAGTTCCTCCAGCTTATCCAGCAGCTTTAGTGTCTGCAGGGCGGTCTTTTCTTCAAGCTCAACCATGGTCTTGGGTACCATAGATAGTCCTGCCGAGGCTAGAGGTAACTTTTTTTGCTCCAGTGCTCCCCTGACTGCCTCCAGCTCCTCGGGCTTGGTGTAAATCTCAACAAAATTATCCTCTACCTTGACATCCTCGGCACCAGCATCAATAGCATGTAAGGCTAGCTCCTCGGTGTCCAGATTACCGGTCTCTACTGTAATCAATCCCTCTGATTCAAAAAGCCAGGCAACGCAGCCATTTGTTCCCAGACTACCGCCGTGGCGGGAAAATATATTGCGAATATCCTGCACGGTTCGGTTGCGGTTATCACTTAGTGCCTGCACCAGAATAGCGGCCCCACCTGGTCCGTAGCCCTCAAGAACCATCTCTACCAGGCTGGCGCCCTCGGTCTCACCGCTACCCCGCTTGATGGCTCTTTCTATATTCTCCAGTGGCATATTACTATCACGGGCTTTCTGGATGGCTAACCGCAGCCGAAAGTTTGATTCAGGGTTATTACCTCCCTGATGGGTGGCAATAATAATCTCACGGGTGAGCTTGGTGAAGAGCTGACCCCGCCTGGCGTCAGTCACCCCCTTCTGATGCTTGATTGAAGACCATTTAGAATGCCCTGACATTTCTATCTCCTTAGCCTCGAATCAAAACCCTTACTTAATTCTACCACCTCACCTTGGTATGGTCAAAGGGTATATATTTATTGGCATCTCTCTTGACCCAAATCAAAAAAGTTCCTATAGTTAGATATAGAATGCTCATCAAAACTCAAAACAGGGGGCTGAAAATGGCAGTCAAGGTAGTGAATAAAGAAACCGGGGAGATTATCTCAGGCAAGCTGGCAGTACTGAAAGAGGGAAATGTCATCTTGTATTCCGGTTCCACGTCCGACAAAAAGGGTGGCCTTAGGGGATGCGGCAAGAAGGAAGTATTTGCCGCTGATAGCGTAACTGTAAGCGCTGATGACCCCGCCGCGGAAATAAAAAGCTCGTAGATTAAATATGAGATAGCCTCAGTCAGTTTCACCGGCGACGAGGGCAACGGCGTATTTCCTGGAGTGGGAGAGGCTGATAGCCACTCCTTTCAGACCCAGGCTGTTTGCCTTAATTTGGGCTCTACCATAAAGATTGAGCCGGGGTTTGCCACTGGGATGGGAGAGAGTTTCTATCTCTCTCCAGCTAACACCCTTCCTCCCCGTTCCCAGAAGCTTCATTACCGCTTCCTTGCTGGCAAAACGGGCAGCCAGTGATGAGGGCTTTTTACGGTATAGCCTGAGCTCCAGGTCAGTATATACCCGCCGGAGGAAGCTCTCTCCCCAGCGGGCTATAGCCTGTTCAATACGAGCTATTTCTATTATATCTATGCCGATATAGCGCATTTTCTCGCTCCAATCAGTATAACCCTTTTAGATTGTTCCCGCCCACCCATCCTAATTTCTTCCCCCCCCCCCTCCCCCCCAAAGCCTCCCCCATAAACTCTTGGGGGGGCGGGGGCCAAGCCCCCGAAACCTAATCCGGGG
>CAZTRJ010000034.1:0-13905 GCA_964616615.1 uncultured Dehalococcoidales bacterium | reverse complement strand
ATAACTATGCAGGTAGCCCTCACCATCCTCGTCATGCCCCACTCGGGACAGAAGCTCACATATAGTAGTGAAATGCTGTTCAGCCAGAATTTCGGTAGGCGCCATAAATGCTCCCTGATAGTCATTAGCCGCCGCCACCAGCAAGGCTGCGGTAGCTACTACCGTCTTGCCACTGCCAACCTCTCCCTGGAGTAACCGGCACATTGGTCTTGGTCTTTCTAAATCAGCTAGTAGCTCATTGAGCACCTTCTGCTGAGCTGAAGTTAACTCAAAAGGCAAAGAGTGGAGAAAGGTTCCCAGCATCGGTGTCTGAGCACTAAACCGATTACCCGGCTGGCTCTCCTGCCAGCTGCGCTTTCTGCTTAGTACACCAATCTGGAGGAGAAAGAGTTCGTCAAAAGCCAGACGAACCCTCGCCTGAGCCTTCACTGCTTCATCTTCAGGGTAGTGAGCCTGACTTATAGCCTGGGATAGCTCCAGAAGGTCGCAGTGCTTCTTTACCTCGCAAGGTAGAAAATCTTCCATCTGCCATGCCCACTGGTCAATAACCTCTTTCATCAGTTTTCTTACCTGGCGAGGGCGCAATCCCTGAGTAAGAGGATAGAGGGGAACCAGGCGCCCGGTGTGAATCAACTCTTTATCCTCTACCAGCTCCCACTCCGGAGATTCAAACACATACCGCCCGCCGAACAAGCTTACCCTACCACTGATAACCATCTGGGCATTAGTCGGTAACTTTTTAGCCAGGTAGGGGTTATTAAACCATACTACCCTGACATTGCCGGTTTCATCGCCGACAACAGCCTCGGTGCTCCGCCTACCACCCAGCCTAATCTCCTGAGCCTGCCATACATTAGCAATGATAGTCTGCTCCTCCCCCTCGGTAAGCTGTGAGATAGATTTCCTCTGGCTGTAATCAAGGTGACGGTGAGGGAAGAAATAGAGCAGGTCGCGAACTGTGTGCACACCCAACTTATTAAACTTGGTCGTCAGGCTGGAGCTAATACCTTTAATAACAGTGATAGGTGAATCAATAGATTGATTAGCCCCCACCGTCTGCCTTCTTGTCCTCGGAGATAGCTTGGTAGCCACCAGAGCTAACTTAGCCTCAACCTTTTCCCCTTCCCTGTGCTCTGCCTCGGCTAAAAAATCAAGCACACTATTTACCCACTGTTCACGCTGATGTTCAGTTAAAGAGGCGTAGTTGGAATTAACCAGGTGAAGCTTACGAAAGCGGTTTAGGAGCTGGGGATTAGTTAGCGACTCTATAGCCTGACCTGCCCAGTGGTGGAGGAATCTATCCAAACCACCGATTACCGCCGAATCTACATAACCCTTTTTATGCTCAAGCTCAAGAATCTTACGCAGAGGCTCAACACCTATTAACAAGGTTATGTCTCCGTTCGCCGGGCGAATAGCTACCCTCTATCCCCCAACACAGTTACCAGCAACAGACCAGGACCGGTATGGGTGCCAATTACCGGGGTCGTCTTTGAGCGGTAGATACGCTCCTCGGGGAATATAGAACCAAGCCGCTCAACCAGCAGTTCGGCATCATCAGGACAGGCAGCATCCTCTACCGCCATCTCCTCAATATGGGAAAAACTCATAGCAAAGTTATATAAATAGTCTATCGCCTTAGCCCGGGAATGCTCCCTGCCAACAGGATGAACCACACCATCTCTCAAGGTTAAGATGGGATTTACCTTAAGTATTGACCCCAGAAGGGCTTGGGCGGCACCAATACGCCCCCCTCTCTTCAGATAGTCAAGGGTGTCAAAAGCGGCACGCATATCTACGCGCTTCATATTGCGGTGGGTTATATCTACCACCTCGTCAAGGCTGGCCCCAGCCTCAGCCGCTCTAGCCGCAGCCATAACCATAAATCCCTGTGCCATAACCGCCCATTGTGAATCAACTATCTCTATCCGGCATTTTCTCTTCACCAGCCCTACACTTTGTAATGCCACATCATAGGTACCACTGAGCCTGGCACTGAGAGTAATAACCAGGATTTCGTCTGTCTCTTCGACCAGCTTATCATACGCCTCGGCGAAAGCTGCTGGTGATGGCACTGAAGTAACCGGTAGGATTTCGCTGTGCTCCAGCTTATGGTAGAACTGCTCAGCCGTCAGGTCAATGCCATCCCGGTAAACCTCTTCCCCAAAGCGAACATTTAATGGGATTACGGTAATCCCCAGCCCTTCGACTACCGGAGATGGCAAATCAGCGACACTATCAGTAACAATCTTGACCGTCATTGCCCAAAGCCCTAGCCCCAGCTACTCTACAGAAACAATATAGTTATAGTGAGGCTGACTACCCTGAACCACCTCAATCTGAAGTTGAGGATACTGCTCACGGATACTGAGACTAACCTGTTCTGCCTCAGCCAGTTCAGTGTCAGCCCCGTAATAGACGGTAATTACCTCGGCTTGGTTTAAATCTAGCTTAGCTAATACCTGATTAAGAGCACCAGTGGTGTTATCACTCACGGCAACTAAGTCCCCGTCCAGAAAGCCGATAGCCTGCTTCTTCTTAATTTGCAATCCACCTAGCTGGACAGCGCGTACTGCCCGAGTAATTTCAATAGACTTTACTGCCGATTTTGTATCCTTCATAATTTGAACGTTTGTCTCAAAATCCGCCTCATAATCAAAGGCTAAAAGGGCAGCTACTCCCTGCGGGATTGTTTCCGTAGGCACTACCTCAACGCTTTTCGCAGTCAACGGCGGGACCTGCTCAGCGGTAAGCACTATATTCTTGTTATTAGGTAAAATAATAACCTTACCCGAAACTACCGAGTCCACAGCCTGGAGCAACTCTTTGGTGCTAGGATTCATTGTCTGTCCACCGGAAACAACAGCTGTCGCCCCCAGGCTTTTAAAAACATCGGCCAGCCCACTCCCGGCGACCACGGCAACGATAGCCATATCAACTGCTGGCAGCCTCTCCTTCTGCATCTCTAAGAAGTCGTGGTGCTGCTCATCCATATTCCGTATTGATACCTGATGGACAGTACCTAGTGAGGTAGCATAGCGAATAACCCGACCCGGGTCATAGGTATGAATATGAACCCTCACCGTAGATTCATCACCAACTACAATTAGAGACTGACCTTTCTTGTTCAGCTTTTTTCTAAGCTTTTCCGGTCCAAGCTTCTGTCCCTTAAGCAGGAATTCAGTGCAATATCCATAGGGCACCTCATCGGCTACCACTGGTGACAGCCTGGTAGGTAGAGGAATACTACTGGTAATCATCTGAGGCTTGCGGAACTGCATCTGTTCCACCTCACCCTCAAGGTAGCGGAGAGCTCCATCCAGAATGGTATACAGACCTTGCCCCCCGGCATCCACCACCCCAGACTCCTTCAACACCGGGAGAAGGCTGGGGGTATTAGCCACCGAATCTCCGGCAGCATTTACTACCGCCTCCATAACCAATATCAGGTCATCGGTGCCGCTAGCTACCTGCGCCTGGGCTGCTGCTGAAGCCTCTTTAATCACAGTAAGAATGGTTCCTTCCACAGGATTGCTTAACCCCTTATAAGCCATTACTGATGCCTGTTGTAAGGCATCAGCTAGGTCGCTGCCGGTAAACGATTCCTTGTCAGCCAAACCCTGTGCCAAACCACGCCAAATCTGCGATAGAATTACCCCACTATTACCCCGAGCCCCCACCATTGCCCCCCCCGCCATAGCTTTAATCACCGCTGAGGCACTACGGTCAGGAGCCCGGTAGGCTTCCTCTATGCTGGAACGCATGGTAAGTAGCATATTTGTCCCGGTATCACCATCAGGCACCGGGAAAACATTCAGAGCATCAATGTCTGAAGCGCTCTTGTCTAACCATGAAGTCGCTGCTGAAAACATTTCCCTTAAATCTTGCCCATTGGCAGAATTAAGCTGTCTCATCTTATTTCATCCTTGCCAATCTTGTCTGGCTATGATAGTATTATAAGTGCATTTTACAATAAATCTAGGTATCAGTCAAAGGAGAAGTAATATTGAAGTGCGATTTATGCGGGAAATCACCCCAGTTCGGTCATAATGTCAGCCATTCTAAACGCCACACCAACCGTCGCTGGGTACCCAATATTCACCCCATTACTATCACTATAGACGGTCAGCCAAAACGACTTAACCTGTGCACCAGATGCCTGCGCAATCAGCACAAAGTGGCTAAGAAGCTGCCTTCTAGCCCAAGCTAGCCCGTATCTTTTCCAGTGCTTTCTCTACAGTTTGTCCTGAATCAAACACGGCTGCCCCGGCTGCCAGCACCCTAGCCCCGGCGGTTACCACCCGAGGAGCAATCTCAGCATTGATGCCACCATCCACCTCCAGCTCAGCAACCAAGCCCCTTCTATCCAGCTCAGCACGTAACCGGGCTATCTTATCCAGCATAGCCTCAATAAAAGTCTGCCCGCCAAAGCCGGGGTTAACCGTCATCACCAGAACCAAATCCAGAGACGGAATAACCTCGTTAAGCGTGCTTATTGGCGTGCCTGGGTTGAGGGCAACTCCTGCCTTAACCCCCAACTTCTTAATTGCTTGCACTACCTGGTGAATATGAGGGCAGGTTTCAATGTGAACGGTGATAATGTCTGCCCCGGCTTCAGCGAATTGATTAACCTGCTCCCCCGGTGCCTCAATCATAAGATGGACATCCAGAGGCAGATTAGTCCAGTGACGAATAGTGGCTACTACCGAGGCACCAATAGTTATATTAGGCACAAAGCGCCCGTCCATAACATCTACATGAATATAGTCAGCGCCGGCCTTAGTGGCTTCAGCTACCTGCTCACCAAGACGACTAAAATCGGCAGAGAGAATAGACGGGGCAAGCTTAATCTTTGGTCTATTTTCAGACATCAAGACCTCCTCTGGAAGGTGTTTATCAACCTCACCCCCTTAATCCCCCTCTCCACTCTTGGAGAGGGGGAAGGTGGTTTTTAAGAGAGGCTTCGCCTCTCTTCCACTCTTCTTTCGTATCCCTCTCATAAAAGGGGAAGAGGTCTTAGAGAGGGGGCTTTGCCCCCTCTCTCACTTACATTCCCCCTTCCCTTTCTAAGGGAAGGGGGTCAGGGGGATGGGTTCTTAAACGAGCTTATTATTTTCTCGGCGCGGGACAATGCTTCTGACACCCTCTCAGGGGCAGTGCCACCAATAACATCCCTGGCGGCAATAGATGATTCTACGGTAATGGAGTAAACATCTTCACCAAATAAGGGAGAAAACCCTTTATATTCAGCCAGGCTGAGGTCGCTAAACGATTTACCCTTTTCCATAGCATAGCTTACCAATCTACCGACGATATCGTGAGCGGTGCGGAAGGGTTCCCCCTTCTTGACCAGATAATCAGCCAGGTCAGTGGCCAGGATATAACCCTGCTTAACCGCCTGTTCCGTATTTTCAGCTTTAACTCGCAGGGTTTTAACCATACCGGTAAACACTCCCAAGGTAGATAGCAGGGTGTCTACCGTATCAAAGAAGCCTTCTTTATCCTCCTGCATATCTCTATTATAGGCAAGGGGAAGACCTTTCATCGTGGTCAATAGTGCTATAAGTTTGCCATAGACTCGCCCTGTCTTACCCCGAACCAGCTCAGCGACATCAGGGTTCTTCTTCTGGGGCATAATGCTTGAGCCGGTGGCATAAGCATCATCAAGCTCAATGAAATTGAACTCGGCTGAAGACCACAGAATAATCTCTTCAGCCAGGCGAGAGAGGTGCATCAGACACAGACTGGCTGCCGCTTCATACTCAACCACAAAATCCCTATCGGAGACGGCATCAATACTATTCTGGCTGAGCTGGCTAAAGCCCAGCTCATGAGCTAAGAACTCGCGGTCAATATTATAGGCTACGCCAGCTAAAGCCCCACTGCCCAAGGGCATGACATCAGTGCGCTTCAGACAGTCGCTAAATCGGTCAACATCCCTCTGGAGCATCTCAAAATAGGCTAACAGGTGATGAGCCAGCAGCACTGGCTGTGCCGGCTGCAAATGGGTATATCCCGGCATAACCACACCCTTATTGGCTTCAGCCAGACCAATTACCGCCTGCTGAAACCTTTTCAAACCGAGTAAAGTGCCAGTGATAGCTTCCTTGGCAAGAAGACGCAAGTCCAGAGCCACCTGGTCATTCCTGGAACGAGCGGTATGGAGCTTGCCCCCAACCTCACCCACCTTCTCAATGAGTCGGGCTTCAATATTCATATGGATATCTTCCAGTTCAGGCTTAAACTGAAATTTACCCTGCTCTATTTCGTCCCTGATAGACGCCAGCCCGTCAGTAATCGCCTCAGCTTCTTTCTCCAAGATTATACCCTGTTTTGCCAGCATCCTGGCGTGGGCAATTGAGCCAGCAATGTCGTAAGGATATAAACGCCAGTCAAAAGGAATAGAAGCAGTATATTCAGCTACCGATTTATCAGCAGCTTTTTGAAAGCGACCCCGAATATGGCTCATTTACTAGCTTTCCTTTTCCTCCAAACTACTACCTCCCTGCACCTGAGCCTGGCTTCTAACCGGCAATCCCCAGATGCGAATAAAACCAGGGGAAGCGCTCTGGTCAAACTCATCACCCTTGCCGTAGGTAGCCAGACCATAGTTATACAGCGAAAACGGTGATTTTCGACCGATTATACTACAACTTCCCTTAAACAGCTTCAACCGGACAGTTCCGGTGACAAAACGCTGTGAGCTCTTAACATAGGCAGCCAAATCCTGACGCAGTGAGGTGAACCACAGACCGTTATAAATGAGGTCGGCATACTCCACCGCCACCTTCTGCTTAAACCGCAGTTGGTCTTTAGATAAGGCCATCGCCTGCAAAGCCCGGTGCGCTTCCAGTAGAACTGTCGCTGCTGGCGCTTCATAAATCTCCCTCGACTTTATCCCCACCAGCCTATTCTCTACATGGTCAATCCTGCCTACCCCATGATTACCAGCTAGCTCGCTTAGCCGCTGAATCAGGTTAATGCCATTCATCCTCTGCCCGTCAATAGTAACCGGGATTCCCTTTTCAAAGCCAATTTCCACATAGCCTGGTTTGTCCGGAGCCTCAGCAGCAGACTTTGTCCAGGTGTAAGTATCCTCAGGTGGCTCAACCCACGGGTCTTCCAGAACCCCGCACTCAATACTCCTCCCCCACAGGTTCTCATCGATTGAATACGGGCTAGCGCTGGTGATGGGAATCGGGATGTCGTAACGCTGGGCATAGTTAATGGTTTCCTCACGGGTCATGCCCCAGTCCCGGGCGGGGGCGATAACTCTGAGGCCGGGAGACAGGGCATTAATACTCACCTCAAACCTCACCTGGTCATTCCCCTTCCCCGTGCAACCATGAGCCACCATTGAAGCCTTCTCCTGCACGGCTACATCCACCAGCAACTTAGCCATTAACGGACGACCCAGGGCAGTAGCCAATGAGTATTGTCCCTCATAGATAGCATCCGCCTGTAGTGCCGGAAAAATAAAATGGTTTACAAACAACTCTTTGGCATCTGCTACCAGCGCCTTCACCGCACCAACCTTCAGCGCCTTCTGCTGAACCGCAGAAAAATCACGCTCATTGCCGACATCAATAGTAAGGGCAACAACATCCAGGTTATGCTTCTCTTTAAGCCATCTGATAGCTACCGAGGTATCTAATCCACCACTGTAAGCCAATACTACCTTATCTGACACTCTGAACCTCCTTTTAATTAGCAATACTAGATAATGCCTGCTCTAAAATGTCTAGAGCCTGGTCAATTTCGCCACTGCCGATAATCAGCGGGGGCATAAGACGCAAGGCATTGGGTTTCACCCGGTTAACCAATAAGCCTCTATCAAGGCAAGCCATTACTGCTGACTGGGCAATATCACTATTAAACTCTACAGCGACCAAGAGTCCACGACCCCGCACCTCGGTGATGAACGGAAACTTATGTCTCAGGTGTTTCAGCCCGGCAATAAGATAATTCCCCACTTCCTTGGCATTCCCGACTATGTCACCATCAATAATAAATTTTAGTGTAGCATAACCGGCGGCACAGGCTAAAGGATTGCCACCAAAGGTTGAGCCATGCTCCCCGGGAGTAAAGACAGAGGCTCCATCCTTAGCCAGAATAGCCCCGATGGGTATGCCACTGGCTAAACCCTTAGCCAATGTCATTATATCAGGTTCAACGCCATATTGCTCATAGGCAAACAGCGTTCCGGTGCGACCGATACCGGTTTGAATTTCATCCAAGATAAGCAGAATACCCACTTGGTCACACCAGTCCCGCACTGCAGCTAAATAATCATCGTCAGGCATGTTGACCCCTCCCTCTCCCTGCACCGGTTCCAACATCACGGCACAGGTCTCGGTAGTGGTAGCCGCCTTTATTGCCTCAGTATTATTATACTCCACATTTACAAAGCCAGCAGGTAAGGGAATATACGGCTGCTGGAATTTAGCCTGGCCGCTAGCTGACACCATAGCCAGAGTGCGACCATGAAAGGAACCCATCGTGGTAATAACTTGATAAGCTCCATTCAGATATTGCTTCCCATAGCGTCGGGCTAACTTAACCGCCCCCTCGTTAGCCTCCACCCCGCTATTGCTAAAAAAGACCCTGTCCAGACAGCTATTCTGGATTAAAAGCTCCGCCAGGCGAATCTGAGGGATAGTATAGAACTGGTTTGAAGTCTGTATGAGCTGGTGTGCCTGCTCCGTAACCGCGTCAACGACCACCGGGTGGCAGTGCCCTAAACTATTGACCGCCCAGCCGCCGACAAAGTCCAGATACTCCCGACCGTTATCATCCCACACCCGTGCTCCCTCCCCCCTGACCAGGGTTACCGGAATACGGTCGAAGGTATGCATAAAGTATTTGTGCTCAAGCTCCTGCCAGTTAGTCATTTTCACCCTCTATAGCGATATATTTTATCAACCCTTCGGGCTTGAGCCCTCTAGGGCGAAGCCTCACCCCTTTAATTCTTCTTTAGTAACCCTATCCCCTTTCCTACTATTTCTGTATGGTTGTCCCCCCACTACCTTCCTCAATCTCCCTGAGCAGGGCATGGGGCTGTCTGCCATCTATGATATGGGCAGTTGAAGTGTGGGATAAAGCTCTGAGGGAGGCTTTAATCTTGGGAATCATTCCCCCCGAAGCCACGCCTGAAGCCACTAAAGCTTCGGCTTCGCCGGGTGATAGCTGAGGCAGCAACTTACCTGAGCTGTCGCAGATACCGACCACATCGGTTAAGAAGATAAGCCTCTCGGCGCCAATGGCGGCAGCGATTTCACCAGCCACCGGGTCACCATTAATGTTAAGCAACTGCGAAGCCTCATCTGGTTTATCAAATGAATGGAGGCTTATGGAGGCAACCACCGGGATGTAACCCGACTGGAGGAGCACCCTTAGCAGATTGACATTTACCTTTACCACCGTGCCCATATAGCCCAGCTCCTTGTCTCTAATCCTGCCCTGAATAAGAGCCCCATCAACGCCACTAATACCCACCGCCTGCCCCCCCAAGCTATTGATAGCAGCTACAATCTCCTTATTGACCAAGCCACCAAGAACCGCAGTTACCATCTCCAGCGTCGCTTCATCAGTTACCCGCTCCCCATCGACAAATCGGGTGGAAATCCCTTGCCTGGAAAGCCATTCAGTTACTACCTTAGCCCCACCATGCACCACCACCAGTGATTTACCCTGTCGCCGAAGCTCAACTATGTCCTCAATGGTAGTATCATGACTGCCTAAGGTAGCCCCACCAAGCTTAACCACAATAACTTTATCCAACTTAATCCCTGCCTCTCATAATGGGCTATTCATTAACCCTATCCCCTTTATCCCCTTCCCCTCAAGGGGAAGGGGAAGATTGTTTCTGAAGAGGGGCTACGCCCCTCTTCACTCCCTTTATCGTATGCCCTCTTCAAAACCGTATGCCCTCCTTCAAAGGGGGAAGAGGAAATTGTTTCTATAGAGGGGCTTCGCCCCTCTCTTACCCACACTCCCCCTTCCCTTAAAAAGGGAAGGGGGTCAGGGGGATAGGTTGTTAAACGACTTCAGGTCATATACTGGCTGTTAATAGTTACATATTCCTCAGACAGGTCGCAACCCCAGGCGGTGGCAGTAGCTGTGCCCAGGTTAAGCTGTAAACCTATCGGCACTTCACTCTGGTTCAAAACTCGGACTACGCTCTGCTCGCTAAAAGGTAATGGTCTGCCCTCCCTTACCACACAGATACTCCCCAGGTAAAGGTCTATCCTTGATTCTACCACCTTAACACCACTCCGCCCCACCGCCGCCATAATCCGCCCCCAATTAGGGTCGCCGCCGTGTATCGCTGCCTTCACCAGAGGTGAACTTACCACTGTCCTAGCAGCTAATCTTGCCTCACCAATACTGGATGCCCCACTAACCGTAACCTCAATAAGCTTACTAGCCCCCTCACCATCACCAGCAATGCGTTTAGCCAGATAAATACAGACCTGCTCCAGAGCTCGCTGAAAGGCGCCAGCCTGGTTACTATCCGGTAAAATAGGCTTGTTCCCTGCCAGTCCGTTAGCCATTATCAGCACCATATCATTAGGGCTGGTATCGCCATCTATGGAAACCATATTAAAGGAAACATCCCCCGCCTTTCGCAGCGCCATCCTGAGAAAATCTATATCTACCGTGGCATCGGTAGTCAATAAACAAAGCAAGGTAGCCAGATTAGGATGAATCATCCCTGAGCCTTTGGCAACCCCACCAATAATAAACTCGCTGCCATCAACACTGACCGCTACTGCCGTCTCTTTAGGCAAGGTATCAGTGGTCATTATCGCCCTTGCCAGCTCATGACCGCCGTCTCCAGAAAGAACAACCTGGCCTATGCCAGCCCTGATAAGCTCCATCGGTAACGGCAGACCAATCACCCCGGTGCTGGCAACCAGAACCTCCTCAGATGATACTCCAATACCCCCAGCGGCTAACTCCGCCATCTCAGCCGCATCCCGGAGACCCTGCTCACCGGTACAGGCATTGGCACAGCCGCTATTTACCACTACTGCCACCGCACTTCCTGATTTTAACCGCTGCTGAGACAAAACCACCGGCGCTGCCTTAATCTCATTAGTAGTAAATAGAGCCGCAGCCGCGCAGGGCGCTTCCGAAAAGAGAATGCCAAGGTCGAGGGCATCCTTCTTCTTGATACCAGCGCCGGTAGCGCCGGCACAAAACCCCTGAGCCGAGGTGACACCACCCGAGGCAATAAACTCAATCCTGGCTTCCATTACCAAAACTATATCATAGAGGACATAACAAGGCAATGAGATTTTTACCAACCTCACCCCCTTAATCCCCCTCTCCTTGGTAAGGAGAGGGGGAATGTTGTCTTTGAAGGGGCTTCGCCCCTTCAACCTTGCCTTTTACCAATGAGAGGGAAATTAGTTACATAAAGGAGGATTTTTATCCCATGAAATTTGCCCCTTCTTTAACTCTCCGTCTCCGGAGTAGTAATGACAGAGTTCCAGAGGGGCTACCCCCTTAAAGAAATTATCTTCCTCTTCCCAAGACACCTAAACTAACAAGGTGTTTAAGAGGGGCATCAGCCCCTCTTACTACTTCTTCCCCTTCCCCTTTGAAAGAGGATATACAATAAAGGGAGTGTAGAGGGGCTTCGCCCCTCTACAGAAATAATCTTCCCCTTCCCCTCAAGGGGAAGGGGATAAAGGGGATAGGGTTAATAAATAAACCCGTATGGCAAAGACTTGCCTTCAGTGATAGAATTGGTTAAAACATAGTTTAGGGGGTTCAGAATAATAATGGAATTAAAGACAGTCTACTTTGAAAAACCAGGCAGTGAGAATACTGAGGAAGTGCTCGGTATCGCCCGACAACGGGCTGAGGAGCTGGGTATCAAAACTATTCTGGTGGCATCGACCAGCGGTGATACCGCAGTAAGGGCGATGGATATCCTTCAAGGATTAAGAGTTATCGTAGTAACCCATGTTACTGGCATGCGTGAACCAAATAGCCAGGAATTCACCGAGGAGAACAGGCAAATAGTGGAGAGCAAAGGGGGTAAAATACTTACCACCGCTCATGCCTTTTCCGGAGTAAACCGCGCCATGCGCAGTAAATACAATGCACCTGCTTTAGGGGATATAATTGCCGATACCCTGCGCATTTTTGGTAAGGGGCTGAAGGTGGTTTGTGAAATCACCCTGATGGCAGCAGATAGTGGGCTGGTGCGCACCGATGAGGATGTTATCGCTATCGGCGGTACGGGAAAAGGCTCCGATACCGCAGTAGTACTCCGACCGGCAAATTCTCATAGCTTCTTTGACCTCAAGATTAAGGAGATTCTGTGCCAACCGCACCTTTAATAAACGGCGGGTGTAGCAGAGGCTTGCATTCTGTAACTAATACAGGTAAACTTACTCCCAACCGATGAAGATTGTGCGTTTTACCGCAGATAGCGGCGTTGAATATGGGATATTAAGTGGCAAAACTATTCAAGCCATTGAGGGCGAGCCTTTCCATAGCATCACACTTACTGACCACCACTACCAGTTAAGTGAGGTCAACTTACTCTCTCCCTGCACCCCATCCAAAATAGTGGCTCTGGGGCTTAATTACCACAACCATGCCAAAGAACTCAACGCGCCCCTGCCCAATGCCCCCCTGATTTTCCTCAAACCATCAACGGCAGTTATCGGCACCGAAGCTAACATTATTTATCCCGCGGCGTCAAATAGAGTTGACTATGAGGGCGAGCTGGCGGTGGTGATAAAGAAACCGGTGTGGCGGGTATCAATAAAAGAGTCGCTGGACTATGTCCTGGGCTACACCTGCTTTAACGATGTTACCGCTCGTGACCTCCAGAACCAGAACGGGCAGTGGACCAGAGCCAAGAGTTTTGATACCTTCGCTGCTGTTGGACCCTGTATTGAAACAGAACTTGACCCGGGGAAGGTTGCTCTGAAGACCTATCTCAATGGTAAGCTCAAGCAGCAAGGCAGCACCACTGACCTCATCTACTCCATCCCGGAACTGATAAACTTTATTTCCCATGTAATGAGTCTGTTGCCGGGGGATATTATCGCCACCGGCACCCCCAGTGGCATCGGCCCGATGTATCCTGGCGATACGGTAGAGATAAAGATAGGCGGCATCGGCACGCTGAAAAACTATGTGGTCAAAAACGAATTTTTAAAGAGTAATTGGTAACCTCACCCCCTTAGTCCCCCTCTCCTTGGGAATCCGGGTAAGGAGAGGGGGAATTTGTTTTTTGAAGGGGCAAGCCCCTTTGACCCTTGAGAAATGAGATGTATGGTAAGGGCTTGCGTACAGTAGTAGAATAGTCTAAAAGCCGTAAAATATTCATAATTAGTCTTGACAATATTACCTGTAGGGTTATAATATATTGATGTGGCATATTGATTACTATGCAGAGCCTAGCGGTCGTCAACCTGTTGCCGAGTGGCTCGATGGCTTAGACAGGAATGCTAGGGCTGTAATAAAGGACAAGGTCGATCAACTCGAAGAACACGGACTTACACTTCTACGAACGAACATGATGAAGCGCATTCAAAATAGGGATAAGGATTTCTACGAGCTAATAGGTAGTCGTTGCCGGATTGCACTTTACCACGAAGCAGTAAGTAATAGTTTTATCCTGTTACATGGATTTGTCAAAAAAAGACAGCGAGAAACAAGAGAAATAGATATAGCGCGCTCTAGACTCCATGAATATCAATCGAGGAGGCAGATTCGATGAGTAGGACTTTCAGGGAAGACTTAGAGGAAGACCTTCGTGACCCAGAGTTTGCAAAGAGCTTTGGGGCAGCCCGGGCAAAATCCAATTTTGCTATTACACTAGCTGAAGCAAGAAGGCAGTTAAATCTAACCCAACAGCAGCTAGCAGCTAGACTAGGC
>CAZTRJ010000033.1:13148-14252 GCA_964616615.1 uncultured Dehalococcoidales bacterium | reverse complement strand
AGTTGTTCCGCCAGGGGCATTGCTGGGTAGCTAAGTCTGGTTAGGATAAGCGCTGAAAGCATCTAAGTGCGAAGCCAGCCCCAAGATTATATCTCCCATCCTTCTTCGGAAGGAGTAAGACCGCAAGTAGACTACTTGCTTGATAGGCGGTAAGTGTAAGGGCAGTAATGTTCTTAGCTAAACCGTACTAATGGTCGAGGGCTTGACCTGCTTCAGAGTTGATATTAGTCAATAAGAAAAATCTATGGTGGTTTCGGCTGCCGTAGATTTTTTGTTTTATAGCGTTCTGGTAGTAATCTATCCCAATAAAATAGCAATTCAATGAAGACTAATAGTACAATGTCTCTAATTATCTGAGGTGCCAAGTTGAGGCAATTAGTCAAAAATATAGAATTCAAGCTAAAAAAATGGCTCATCGTGTATCCCAAAGCCTACTCAGGTGATATTCTCTGGCCTCTGGCATTGGTATCGCGACAGGCTACATTTAAGCAAATGGCTAATACGACAACTCAATTCTTGGCAAGAGGATGGGTACTTGACGTTGGCACTGGTCCAGGTTTCTTGCCTATTGAGATAGCAAAAAATAGTCCCAATGTGCATGTGGTAGGCGTAGATATTGCCTTAGAGCTACTAAATGATGGAATCAAGAGGGCAAGAGATAAACGGCTGGATGATAGAATATCTTTTCTAAGAGCGAATACAGAGTCCTTGCCTTTTGAGAATAATACCTTTGAAATGGTACTGAGCATGTTCAGTTTACACTTATGGAATAATCGGCAACTAGGTATTAGTGAAATGTGCCGTGTTGTAAAGCCAGGAGGAGAAATCCTAATTTTAGTAGGCAGATCCTACTTATTAAATGGTCTGGCAATTT
This sequence comes from uncultured Dehalococcoidales bacterium, assembly GCA_964616615.1. GTDB lineage: Bacteria > Chloroflexota > Dehalococcoidia > Dehalococcoidales > DAOVUZ01 > DAOVUZ01. Next base: position 13,378 of record CAZTRJ010000033.1, on the reverse strand, counting down.
TTACTGACTACTTCACAGGGCGATCTATTTCCTATATTAGAAGGATGTGTTTTAATGCGGGTTTCAAAGAAGTTCAGATAAAAGGTGTGAGAAAACTTCACATTATGGCTAAGAAGTGAATTTCTACAATTTATCTGGATTCGCCTGGGGCGTTTAAGAGGGGCGGAAGCCCCTCTTTCTTTTTCTTCCCCCTCTCCTCCCAGGAGAGGGGGACAAAGGGGGTGAGGTAG
>CAZTRJ010000033.1:0-13138 GCA_964616615.1 uncultured Dehalococcoidales bacterium | reverse complement strand
GATTACTTCGCCGCTATGCTCCTCGCAATGACAACTTTTAACGATAAGCTTCACGGCGGTGTTTTATACGGTACACCTTAATTACTTCCTGTGATTTATCAACCGTGTAAAGAATACGATAACCGCCTGTTTTAATACGCCAGCCTTCGCCTTCTTTGCCCTTTAACTTTACTGCGCCTCTTGGCCATGGCTCGTTGGAAAGGGCAAGAAGGCGCTTATCAATGCGCCGGAGTATTTGAGACGGCAGGCTGCGCAGTTCTTTTTCCGCTTGCCGCTCAAGAAGAATAGTATAGCTCACAGACGCCCTTCTTTGAGCAATTCTTCTCTTATTTCCCGGTAATCCCGGAACTCCTGTGCGATACGAGTCGCCGTATCAAGGTCAAGGGCATCTTCCAGCTCTTCCATGCGGGCAAGTAGCCGTGAATATTCTTTCATATCCAGGAGAACCGCCTTTTTCCTGCCTTTTTTGTCTATAAGGTATTTAGCTCCAGTTGTAGCCAATATGTTCACCTCCCCTCGGTTTGCTTTATATTATATGTGCAAATGTCTGTTCCATACCATAGTCTCCTTGTCTTCCAGTATACAACAGCCAGTGAAGTAAATCTATTATTCTTATCTTTTCCCACCCACCACCCTCTAGAGAGGGGAATAAAGCGGGAGGGGGTTACCAGATAAAAACCACAGGGGGTGAGGTAGATAAAAGCCCCTTTTCTTTTGCTAAATAGTATGCTAGAATATACTAGCCTCCTGGTGGTTAGAGCGGGGTGGAACCACCCGTTCCCATCCCGAACACGGAAGTGAAACGCCCCAGCGCAGACGATACTGGGGGGGTGACCCTTTGCGGAAAATATGCCACTGCCAGGAGGCTTTTGACCTTTGACTTTAATTGCTTTATAATAGTGGTGCAGGTCGGTGAGATAGGTGATAGCAGATGACCAGCAGGTTTGAGAAATTCTCAGAGCGAGCTCGCCGGGTTCTCACCTTAGCCCAGGAAGAGGCACAGAACTTTAACCACAACTACATCGGCACCGAGCATATTCTGCTTGGTCTGGTGCGGGAGGACGAGGGGGTAGCGGCTAAGGTTTTAACCAATCTGGGTGTTGGCTTGAACAGGGTGCGCTCTGCCGTGGAATTTATCATCGGTCGCGGCGAGAAACCCAGCAGTGGTCAGGTTGGGCTTACCCCCAGAGCGAAGAGAGTTATTGAACTGGCTATTGATGAGGCACGCCGCCTCGACAATAATTATATTGGTACCGAGCACCTCCTTTTAGGATTGCTGAGTGAGGGGGAGGGGGTAGCCGCTCATGTGTTAGATAGCTTTGGTATCACCCTTGAGCAGGCACGTAATGAAACTGCCCACTTTCTCAGTCAAGGTGCACCCAAGTCCAGGCTTACCCGCACCGCAAGTCGCACCCCAGTTTTAGACCAATTGGGTATCGACCTAACCGCAGCCGCTCGTGCCGGGAAACTTGACCCCGTTATTGGACGAACCAAGGAGATTTCCCGCATAATCCAAATCCTCAGCCGCAGGACTAAGAACAATCCAGCTCTTATTGGTGAACCGGGAGTAGGAAAAACAGCAATCGTTGAGGGCTTGGCTCACCGTATTGTTGCCGGTGATGTCCCTGAAACGTTAGAGGAAAAACGGATAATAACGCTAGATATGGGAGCATTAGTAGCCGGGACAAAATACCGCGGCGAGTTTGAAGAACGACTGAAGAAGATTGTTGAGGAGATAAAGACTGCGGGAAACTGCGTGCTCTTTGTTGATGAGTTCCACACCATTGTTGGTGCTGGGGCAGCGGAGGGGGCAATTGATGCCGCTAGTATCCTCAAACCCTCGCTGGCACGGGGGGAACTACAGTGTATCGGGGCAACTACCCTTGATGATTACCGTAAGTATGTGGAGCGAGATGCGGCTCTGGAGCGCCGCTTCCAGCCAGTTTTAGTAGAAGAGCCTTCCACCGAAGAAACCCTGGAGATTCTGCGCGGAATTAAGGAGCGCTACGAGGAACATCACCATCTAGAGATAAGTGATGAAGCACTGAATGCCGCGGCAACATTAGCCGCCAGATATATACCCGACCGCTTTCTACCTGACAAGGCTATTGACCTGATTGATGAGGCAGCGTCACGGGTAAGGATTAAACACCGCACCGTACCCTTTACCCTAAAGGAAGCCAAGCAGGTTGAGGATAGTGTACATAAGGATAAAGAGGCAGCCCTCTCCACCGAGCAATATGACTATGCCGCTGAACTGCGCCAGCGAGAAGTTCAGATTCAGGAAAAAATAAACAAACTGGAAGAGGAGTGGCAGGCTGAGCAGGAGCAAGAGACGCCGGTGGTGAGTGCCGAGGATATCGCTGAAGTAGTCAGTATGTGGACCGGGATTCCCGTGGTCCAGTTAGCCAGCGATGAGATGAAGCGACTGCTTCACATGGAGGAGGTAATCCATAAGCGCATTATTGGTCAGGATGAAGCGATTAATACTATTTCTAAAGCGATAAGGCGAGCCCGAGCCGGAATCAAGGACCCCAGGCACCCTATAGGCAACTTCATCTTTTTAGGTCCGACCGGTGTTGGTAAGACAGAGCTGGTCAGAGCCCTGGCTGAGTTTATGTTTGGCAGTGAGGACGCCCTAATCAGGCTTGATATGTCCGAGTTTATGGAGAGACACACTGTAGCCCGACTGGTTGGGGCACCACCAGGATATGTTGGCTATGAGGAAGGTGGGCAATTAACCGAGGCAGTGAGGCGTAAGTCGTATTGCACCATACTTCTGGATGAAATTGAAAAGGCTCACCCCGATGTGTTCAATATATTGCTCCAAATATTTGACGATGGTCACCTGACTGATGCCAAGGGTCGCCGTGTTGATTTCCGCAACAGCATTATTGTTATGACCAGCAACATTGGTGCTGAGCTTATCCGAAAAGGGACGGCAATCGGTTTTACTTCTCACAGTGATGAAGCTAAAACCCAGCAGCTAACCTACGAGAAGATGAAGGAGAAGCTACTTGGCGAATTAAAGAAGACCTTCCGCCCTGAGTTTCTCAATCGTGTTGATGGAGTGGTGGTATTTCACGCCTTGACCAAGGAGCATATCCGAAAGATAGTTGATTTGATGCTGGCTAAAGTTGCCCAGCAACTGGTGGAGAAGGGGATAAAGCTAGAGGCGACCGAAGCCGCCAGAGACTTTTTGGGTGAGAAAGGTTACGACGAGGTCTTTGGGGCTCGACCTCTACGGCGGGTGATTCAGGACATGGTTGAAGATAAACTTTCAGAAAGTCTGCTCCGTGGCCAATTCCAGTCAGGAGATACGGCGATAGTCGACCTAGAAGGCGAAGAGATTGTAATGCGTTCAGCAACTGTAGGCGCCTTACTGGGAGATGATAAATCATAAGCTACTATCATAGATGCTAGGTAGATGCTAGGTATATCGCAGAAAGGGCGGGAGAACAAGATACATACTAAAACCACCCTTTTTTTATTTGCCCCAAATAGGCTGGCAAAGTGTTCAATAAGATTTTAATTGCTAATCGTGGAGAAATTGCCTTCAGAGCAGTCAGGGAGTGCAAAGAACTGGGAATACGCCCGGTTGCCATTTACTCCGATGCTGATGCTGAGGCTTTATTCGTAAAGCATGCCGATGAGGCTTACCCCCTGGGGGAATCAAGCCCCGCCAACAGTTACTTAAATATTGAAAAAATTCTTGATATCGCCAAGAAGTGCGGAGCCGAAGCTATTTACCCCGGATATGGTTTCCTCTCCGAGAACCCCAGCTTTGTTGAAGCCTGCGAACAGAGCGGCATTAAATTTATCGGTCCCCCCAGCGAGTCCATGCACCGGGGAAAGCCCAAGCACCGGTCGCGCAAGCTAATGAAAACAAATGGTATCCCAGTTACCCCCGGTACTGACGAGGCTATAGCCAGTGCCAGTGAAATGACCGAGGCGATTAAAGCGGCGGATGACATCGGTTATCCGGTGATTGTCAAACCCAGCGGTGCCGGCGGCGGAATCGGGATAAGAGTAGCTAAAGACAAAGAGGAACTGGTGGAAGCAATGAAGTATGCCGAGTCACGGGGGAACTCTGCCTTTGGCATATCAGCTTTCTATATTGAGAAATATATCACCAGGGTAAAACATATAGAGTTCCAGATACTAGCCGATGAAAAGGGTAATGTGGTTTACCTGGGTGAACGCGAATGCTCTATTCAACGGCGGTATCAAAAGCTTATTGAAGAAGCCCCCTCCTCGGTGATGACCCCTCAATTGAGGCGGGAAATGGGGCAAACGGCAGTTAAAGTGGCTAAAATATTAAAATATGCTAGTGCCCTGACGGTGGAGTTCATCTTTTCTATGGACACGGGCGAGTACTTTTTCAATGAAGTCAACACCCGTCTCCAGGTTGAACATCCCATTACCGAGCTTACTACCGGGATAGATATGGTCAAGGAGCAAATAAGAATAGCGGATGGGGAGGAACTGGGTTACACTCAGGATGATATTCAACTTCGGGGCTGGGCAATAGAGTGCCGGATTAACGCTGAAGACCCGCTCCATGATTTCTTGCCTTCCCCCTTTGAGATAACTGCCTATCAACCTCCCGGCGGTTTCGGGGTCAGGGTTGACAGTGGAGTATATGCCGGATTTACCCTGCCCTTTCACTACGACTCTTTAATAGTGAAGCTGCTGGCGTGGGGTGGAAGCCGGGATAAAGCTATTTCAAGTATGAGGCAGGCACTTGACGAGTTTATTATCGACGGGATAAAAACAAACATCCCGTTCCACAAGGTAGCCCTCGACGACGAGATTTTTAAGCGGGGAGACTATACCACAAACTTCATAGAGGAACGGGAAATAATAAAAAAGCTCAAACAATTACACGGTAAGGCTAGTGGATAGCCTGAGCCGGTCAAAACCCCCGTCTTAACCAAATTCCCCTTGCGCTACCACCTGAAACCGAGTAAAGTCAAGCTATGGATAAATCCCGCAGTAGAACTGTTTTTGTCTGCCAGCAGTGCGGCAAGGAGAGCCTTAAATGGCTGGGACGCTGCCCCAACTGCCAGCAGTGGAACAGTTTTGTCGAAACCACAGTCCCCACGGCTACTCCCTCCCCAACTCCAGCCCCGGAAAATCCTCCCCAGGAGCTATCTCAGGTTGTTATTGAGGCCTCCGACCGCTATCCACTTCCTCTAGCCGAGTTTAACCGGGTGCTGGGTGGGGGGCTGGTATCGGGCTCCATGGTCCTCATTGCCGGCGACCCCGGTATTGGCAAGTCAACCCTCCTCCTTCAGACTTCAGCCCTGATAGCCCGTGCCCGGGGTAAGGTGGTTTATGTTTCCGGGGAGGAATCACTTCATCAGACCAAGCTCAGGGCGGAGCGTCTGGGACTCAAGGGTGAGCAGCTCTACCTTCTGGCTGAGACTGACCTTGAGGTTATCCTGAACCAGATTGAGCAGTTATCACCCCATCTGGTAGTCATTGATTCTATCCAGGCAGTCTGCCTCCCCGAACTGGATACTGCCCCGGGGAGTATAACCCAGGTGCGGGAGTGCACCCTGCGACTTATGCACTGGTCAAAGCTCAGCGCCGTGCCCGTATTCATTACCGGGCATGTAACCAAGGAGGGGGCTATTGCTGGACCCCGGGTTCTGGAGCATATTGTTGATGTGGTGCTCTACCTTGAGGGTGAACCGTTTAGCGCCTTCAGGTTACTGCGTGGTGTGAAAAATCGCTTCGGCTCGACCAATGAGGTCGGTGTCTTTGAGATGAAGGAACAGGGGCTGATAGAGGTGGATAATCCGTCGCAGGTATTCCTGTCGCAGCGGTGGGGCGAGGCAATAGGCTCGGCAGTAGTGCCTACCCTTGAGGGCAGCCGACCCCTGCTGGTGGAGATTCAAGCCCTGACTACCCCCACCAGCTTTGGCTTACCCCGGCGCACGGCTAACGGCATTGACTTCGGTCGGTTGCTGCTGATTACTGCCGTGCTGACCAAGCGGGTGGGCTTAAAGCTGGGTAATCAGGATATTATCGCCAATGTTACCGGCGGGCTTAAAATCAATGAGCCGGCGGCTGATTTGGGTATCGCCCTGTCTATCGCCTCCAGCTTCCGAGATATGGGGGTTGACCCCCAACTGGTGGCAGTGGGGGAGGTGGGGTTGAGCGGGGAACTGAGAGCGGTCTCTCAACTGGACCGGCGGCTAGCCGAGGCCGCCAGGCTGGGCTTCAGCCGCTGTCTGGTGCCTAAAGCTGGTGCTAAGATTTCACCCCCGAAAGATATTGAGCTTATCCCGGTCAGCACCCTTAGAGAAGCGATATGGGTGGGGCTGGTGAAATGAATAAACACCTTTACGTTTTTATTGACGAATCAGGTGACCCCGGTAATGTTTTGAAAGAGGGAGCAAGCTCTTCATATTATGCCGAACTGGCCCTACAAATCAATGAGGAGGGGTGGGCATACTTTATAGCACACGTCATAAGCTGGAAATATGTATTGGGGAAGTTTCAAGAGTTTAAGTCACTGCCAGTCAGAGATGATCAATTGAGAAGATATATCAATCCTTTTATAGAACTATACAATAAAAAACATCTTTTCTGCTCGTGTGTTTATCTTATAAAAGCAAACTATACAGGTCCTTACCTTCGGTCAAGCTCAACTAGTGAACAGAATCCTATTAAGTTTCGCAACTTTGTACATAGAATGTTGCTTGAGCATCACTTCGGACTCTTTCCTGCCCATGATAGTGAGATTGAATTAGTGTTTGACCGATATAGAATGAGCAGTGAAGAGACCAACAATCTAGAGCAATATCTTATAAACAATTGGAACCTACCTAATTTTGAACATATATGCCATGTTAACTCAATTTATTCGGAGGTAATGCAAGTAACCAGTCAATTGGTAAATTCAGTGAAAGATATTATCCTGGGAACTGCTAACGAGACTAAAAGAACCCTATTGAACTTTATAGTCTTGAAGGATATTACGAAGCCATAATACTGATTGGGGAATGGGAGGGACCACCATTTTTCAGGTGCTCACCCCCATCCCCCACTAGTTAACTAATATTAGTTTAACAGAAAAAGCGTTGTTTGTCAATACAATTATGGTACATTAGTTCTATTTTAATTATACTAACACTGCGAGCCCTATGTATTACCTGTGTACATGGGAACATCACCTCAAGTAATTCAGCTCTCAAATTCCAAGTACCGAGCGGGATTACACAGATAAAGCGAAGGGGTTCATCACTGCTATTAACTAAGCAGTGCTGCTCATCTCAATTTACAATTAGGCTATTCTAATTCACTTAATTCAATAGTAGATATATCACCACTTTTCCTTTATAATCAGGAGCAAGCTTAAAGGAGATAAACAATGAGTTGGGAATATCAGGGGGAACCTCTGACCTGGGAAGAATGGGCGGAAGAGCATGACATGGCGGCCGGGTTTCATTATGGCGCATTGATTTACCTGGAAGATAATCCTCAAAACAGGGAGGACATCATAGAACGATATGGTGATGAAGCCTGGCATGAGCATTGGTTTTGGATACATTTAAATACCGCAGATTTTATGAGGCAGTGTGGTAAAGGAAGCAAAACGCAGTGAGTAGAGAATATGGCTCCAGATAAAGTAGCCGCTGTTATCGTCGCTGCCGGTGAGAGCCGGCGGATGGGCGGGGGGGATAAGGCATTTGCCCTGCTAGCCGAAAAGCCGGTTTTAGCCCGGGCGGTTGACGCTTTTCAAAAATGCGGCTCAGTTCAGCAGGTGGTTCTGGTAGTAAATGAACCAAACCTTGAGCGATGCCGTCAGCTGGTAGCTGAGTCGGGGTGGTCAAAGGTAACCGGTGTTTGTCCCGGGGGCAGGCGGCGTCAGGACTCGGTGGCGGCGGGACTCAGCCATCTCAGCCACTGCGACTGGGTAATAATCCACGACGGCGCCCGGCCGCTGGTGACTGCAGACCTGATTGAGCACGGGCTGGAGGCAGCCCGAGAAACCGGGGCAGCGGTAGCTGCCGTTCCGGTTACGGATACGATTAAGGTGGCTGGGGATGACCGGCTCGTCACCGAGACACCAGCCAGAGACAATTTGTGGGCGGTGCAGACGCCGCAGGTATTTCGCTTTGATATAATAGCTGAAGCCTATCGCCAGACAAAGGTTGAGGTGACTGACGATGCCTCGCTGGTAGAGCAGTTGGGCTACAAGGTAAAACTATATATGGGTTCTTATGCCAATATAAAGGTAACCACCCCCGATGACCTGGCTCTGGCTGAGATTTTATGGCAGAAGCAGGGAAGGTAATAAGATGCGTGTTGGCATAGGCTATGATGTCCATCCCCTGACTCCCGGGCGCAGGCTGGTGTTAGGCGGGGTAGAGATACCATTTGACAAGGGTCTCAGTGGCTGGAGTGATGCCGATGTGCTAACTCACGCTATTATTGATGCCCTGCTCGGGGCAGCGGCTCTGGGAGATATAGGCAGCAATTTCCCCCCCGGGGAGCCCCAATATAAGGATATTTCCAGCCTGATTCTGCTGGAAGGGGTAAGGGATAAGCTGGCGGAAAATGACTGGCGGATAGATAACATTGATGCTACAATTGTGGCGGAACAGCCTAAACTTGGAGATTTTATTAATGCCATGCGTCAGCAGCTAAGCCAGACGCTGGGTATTGCTCTCAGTCAGGTGACTGTGAAGGCTAGCACCTCAGCCAAGTTGGGTTTTGTTGGTCAGGGGGAAGGAATGGCTGCCTGCGCCGTAGCCTTGCTTGAAGGCACTTTCGATTAGATATGTTTAGGTATATGGTAAACCGTATAATTATTCGCTTTCCCAGGGTGCTGGACTGCGTTTGTCTTCTGCCCCGGTTCATCGGGGCATAGAGGGAAAAGTCCAGCGTGGGAAGGAGATTAGTTTAATGTGGCTTATTACCAGCGTTAGAAAGGATATTAAAGCTGTTTTTGAGCATGACCCGGCAGCTACCAGCACCTTAGAGGTATTGCTGGCTTATCCCGGGTTTCATGCCCGACAGTATCATCGCCTGGCTCATACCCTATTTCGGTGGCATATCCCGGTTTTACCCCGGCTCCTGTCTCATATCAGCCGCTTCCTTACCGGTATTGAAATCCACCCCGGGGCTAAGATTGGGGAAGGGTTCTTCATTGACCACGGTATGGGCGTGGTCATTGGTGAAACCTCAGAGATTGGCGACAATGTTACCCTGTATCAGGGGGTAACCCTGGGCGGCACCAGCCATCAGCGGACAAAGCGTCACCCTACGCTGGGCAACAATGTGGTGGTTGGCGTCGGGGCACAACTTATCGGGGGAATCAATATAGGTGACAATACCAAGGTCGGGGCTGGTTCAGTGGTGGTAACATCGGTACCGGCTAATGCCACGGTGGTCGGAGTCCCGGGACGGGTAGTGGCGCTGAGGAACCCTGATACCGATACTGTAGAGAAGTTGCCCGACCCCATCGGAGAAAAGCTGGAGGGTCTGGAGAGACGGATAGCCGAGCTGGAGCAGCGTCTGGCTATAATAGAAGGAAGTAAAGATGAAAGTATATAACACCCTGTCGGGACAGAAAGAGGAGTTCCTCCCCGGGGATGACGAAGTCAAGATGTATGTCTGCGGGGTTACCCCCTATGATGAGTGCCATATCGGTCATGCTATGAGTTATATCATCTTTGATGTCATCAGGCGTCATCTCCAGTTCAGGGGCTATAAGGTGAAGTATGTGCAGAACATCACTGATATCGATGATAAGATTATAGACCGGGCGGCTAAGCTCAGCGTTTCTACCCACGAGCTGGCGGAGAAATATGCTAATAGCTACTTTGAGGATATGAATGCCCTGAATATTGGCCGGGTTGATATTCAACCTAAAGCTACTGAGGAGATACCCAAGATTATTGAAGTGATACAGGGGCTGGTGGATAAGGGGTATGCCTACCCGGCACAGGGCAGTGTCTATTTCAGGGTAAGGAGTGTTGCCGATTACGGGAAACTGTCTCACCGCAGTCTGGAATCGATGATGGCTGGAGAGTGTGCTGTGGGTGGGGAAGATAAGGAGCACCCTATGGACTTTGTCCTGTGGAAGGCAGCCAAGCCCGGCGAGCCATCGTGGGCAAGCCCCTGGGGAAAGGGCAGACCGGGCTGGCATATTGAGTGCAGTGCTATGTCCTTAAAATACCTGGGGGATACCCTTGATATTCATGGCGGCGGGCAGGACCTGGTTTTCCCCCATCATGAGAATGAGATAGCCCAGTCGGAGAGCTTTACCGGGGCAAAACCTTTTGTCAAATACTGGCTGCATAACGGGCTGGTGCAGCTGGGTGAAGACAAGATGAGCAAGTCGCTGGGCAACCTGATAACGATAAAAGAAGCCCTTCAAAAATATAGCGCTGATGCTATCCGCATCTTTGTCCTCAGCTCCCACTACCGCAGCCCCCTTACCTATTCGGAGCAGGCTCTGGAGGCAGCAGAGAGGGGGGCGGAAAGATTAGGGCGGGTATACGGAAGGGTTGACCCTACCGGTGGCAAGGGCAAAGCTCTTGGTGCTGAGCCTTATCGTAAGCAGTTTGTTGAGGCTATGGATGATGATTTTAACACGCCTCAGGCTCTGGCGATCCTGTTCGATTTAGCTCGGGAGATAAACCAGGCTGCTGATTCCGGTATCAGTTTTCAGGTTGCCAGAGACCTTCTCTTATCACTGGCAAGAGAGGCGTTCGGGTTAAAGCTTCGAATAGTCTATGGGAAGGCTTCGTTTAAGGGTTCAGGAAAACTGAGCGCAAAGGCTACGGCCATACCTAGTTCGGTTAACGCTCGTGTCAGCCGTCTTGTTGAGGAGCGCTCTAGGTGCCGTAAAGCCAAGCAGTGGCAGCGGGCTGACGAAATACGGATTCACTTAGCGGAACTGGGTATAGTCTTGGAGGATACTGCTGAGGGAACAAGATGGATACGGAGGCGTACTCCAGAGGTTGAGTCTCTTGATAATCTTCTCGCTGAGCTAAACATAGCCCTTGATGATACCCCTAAAGGGACGGTGTGGAAGCACAAAAGATAACCATGCGCTGAAGGGGAGTTTAAGAGGGGCGAAGCCCCTCTTCAGAAAAAACATTCCCCTTCCCCTTGATAAGGGGAAGGGGACAAAGGGGATAGGGTTAGACTGATAAATACTGATATCATAACAACAGGAGGTAAATTATGTGGCAAAAAGTAGCTTTCGCCTTAATTGGCATCGGGGTACTGGTCCTAATTGGTTATGGTGCTAGAGGCTTTTTTCTCAGCGCCGATATTCCTTTAGCTATCAGGATAGCCATCAGTATTATCGGTGCTGGAATACTAATCCTCCTTGGAGCAGCCATTAAAGACCGGATTAAAAAGGCTAAAACCGACGATTTTGAGGAGATAGAGAAATGATTATTACCACCTCAGGTCAGATAGAAGGTAAAAAAATTGCCCGCACCGTGGGGCTAGTCAAGGGAAGCACTATTCGGGCGAGGCATCTGGGCAGGGATGTGATGGCGGGGCTGAGGGGCTTGGTGGGCGGTGAGATAAGCGAATACACCAAGATGATGGCTGAAGCCAGGGAAGAAGCTATTCAGAGAATGGTAGAGGATGCCGAGAAGAAGGGGGCTAATGCCGTAGTCAGCATGAGGTTTGGCACTTCAATGGTAATGCAGAATGCGGCTGAGGTGCTTGCCTACGGGACCGGCGTGGTGCTGGAATAGACAAAACGGGAAACCTGGCGCCAGGGCTTTTATCTTATTGTTACCTCGTTACCCACCTCGGCATCAAGGAAGGCTTGGGCACTGCCCCTGTTTAACGATACTTCCAGATATCCACTGCTACCGATGAGGGCTAATAGCCCTTCGCTCTGTGCCAACGCCGGGGTCAACTACCACCAGGTGGATTGTGTTTGGGGGGAAGAATCTATAGGCTGTGCTCACGACAAAGGCAGCCTGGGGGATATTCTGGGGTTTGATAGTATGACAAATATCAATTAGCTTGGCTTCAGGATTGATGCTGAGTATTACCCCCTTCATCGCCGCTACATAAGCATCGGCCATACCAAAATCGGTAGTCAGGGTTATTACGGCACCCATTCTATTCCTAGCTCTACACCGGGGATTACAAACCAAGCCTGAGCGTAATTACTGAGAGGACAACGAATAAAACCACCAGGGCAACGGTAAGTTGAAACAATGTCTTTTCCAGACCCCGTTTGGTGCGATAGACAGCATCAGGCTGACCAAAGATACCCCCCAGCCCCCCACCGCGAACCTGTAGCAGAATAACTAATATCAAGGCAACAGCCAGCACAATTTGAGCCACATTGAAATAGGTCTGCATATTATCCTTCCTCCAGCTTCCTCTTTAGAAGTTCATTAACCAACTTCGGATTAGCTTGACCTCTGGTAGCCTTCATTACCTGCCCCACCAGAAACTTGAGCGCCTGCTCCTTCCCTGCCTTAAAGTCGGCTACGGGTTGAGCATTAGAGTTTATCACCTGGATGACCGCCTGTTCAATCTCACTGGTATCACTGATTTGGCTAAGTCCTTGCTCGTTGACAATTTCTTCAGCGCTTTTCCCGGTGTTAAACATTTCCTCAAACACTATCTTGGCGGTAGTGCCGCTAATAACACCCCGCTCTATAAAATCTATCAACCCCCAAAACCGCTCGGCGGTAATCCTAGAATCTTTTATGTCGGTATCTGTAGCGTTAAGCAAGCGGAGGAACTCACCCAATAACCAATTAGCCACCTTCTTGGCACTTTCTTTAGGTGACCAGTTAGAGGGTGCTTCTTTCATGTAAGACTCAAAGTAGTCAGCCATTGCCTTAGAACTGGTAAGCAGGTTAGCATCATAGAGCGATAGACTGTATTCAGTGACCAACCGGTCCCGTCTGGCTTCAGGTAACTCAGGAAGTTTTGACCTTATTTCCTCCACCCGCTCCCGGCTCAACACCAGTGGCGGCAGGTCTGGCTCAGGGAAGTAGCGGTAGTCATGGGCATACTCTTTGCTGCGTTGCGATACCGTTTTACCCTTCTCCTCGACCCAGCCCCTGGTTTCCTGGACCAGCCTCCTGCCCTCGGCTGCCACCTTCCTCTGTCGTTTGGCTTCATACTCCAT